>NZ_VTZO01000060.1:0-9063 GCF_008369545.1 Pseudocitrobacter sp. 73
ACATAAAACACTATCAATAATTTTGAGTCATTACCCAGTTAGCAATAACCCCCGCTTGCGGGGGCCATACCCACCAGGAGCAAACGCAGAAAGCCCGAGATACTTCTGCTGTACCGGGGGCTGGCGACATTTCAGGCAACACTCATAGTTGACATCCTCCCCGCCCTAAAGGGCGGGGAGGATGTCAATAATAGCAGACCACATCATGATGTCATTCTGACCGACAGATGCCAGAAGCAGAGGATCCATCCCATTTTATACCTACCTTATAACACTTAGAAAAACAACATGTTAAAAATGTTTATTGGAAACAATTTTATTTCCAATTGTAATGATAACCATTCTCATATTAATATGGCTACGTGATAATTAACTTTTGATGCACTCCGCATGTCTGACCGTGCCACTTCCACAGCTTCCTTAACGTTCGAGTCGCTTTATGGCACCCATCACGGCTGGTTGAAAAGTTGGCTGACGCGCAAACTCCAGTCTGCCTTTGATGCAGATGACATTGCCCAGGACACTTTTTTGCGGGTAATGAGCAGCGAAACGCTCTCGACGATCCGCGATCCTCGCTCTTTCCTGTGCACTATCGCCAAACGCGTGATGGTGGACCTGTTTCGCCGAAACGCGCTGGAAAAAGCGTATCTGGAGATGCTGGCGCTTATGCCGGAGGGGGTAGCGCCTTCACCTGAGGAACGCGAAAGCCAGCTCGAGACCCTACAACTCGTCGACAGCATGCTGGACGGGCTAAACGGAAAAACACGTGAAGCGTTTCTGCTTTCGCAACTGGATGGCCTGACATACAGCGAGATTGCGCACAAACTCGGTGTTTCCGTCAGCTCCGTGAAAAAATACGTGGCGAAAGCCGTCGAGCACTGCCTGCTGTTTCGTCTGGAGCATGGGTTATGAATCCTTCGTTAACCGATTCCCGCCGTCAGGCGCTGCGTTCAGCTTCCCACTGGTATGCCGTGCTAAGCGGCGAGCGCGTCAGCCCACAACAGGAAGCGCGCTGGCAACAGTGGTATGAACAGGATCAGGATAACCAGTGGGCCTGGCAGCAGGTTGAAAACCTGCGCAACCAGCTTGGCGGTGTGCCTGGCGACGTTGCCAGCCGGGCGCTGCACGATACCCGCCTCACCCGCCGTCACGTGATGAAAGGATTACTGCTGTTGCTCGGCGCTGGCGGAGGCTGGCAACTCTGGCAGTCGGAAACCGGCGAAGGTCTGCGGGCAGATTACCGCACCGCCAAAGGCGCAGTCAGCCGTCAGCAACTGGAAGATGACTCCCTGCTCACGCTGAATACCCAAAGCGCGGCGGATGTGCGTTTTGATGCGCATCAGCGCACCGTCCGGCTCTGGTACGGTGAAATCGCCATTACTACCGCGAAAGATGCGCAGCAACGCCCCTTCCGCGTCCTGACCCGTCAGGGCCAACTCACCGCTTTAGGGACAGAATTTACCGTCCGCCAGCAGGATAATTTCACGCAGCTTGACGTGCAGCAGCACGCCGTGGAAGTGCTTCTCGCCAGTGCCCCCGCGCAAAAACGCATCGTGAACGCTGGTGAAAGCCTGCAGTTCAGCGCCTCTGAGTTTGGCGCAGTGAAACCGCTGGATGACGAGAGTACAAGCTGGACGAAGGGCATCCTGAGCTTCAGCGATAAACCGCTGGGTGAGGTGATAGCCACGCTAAGCCGTTACCGCAACGGCGTGCTGCGCTGCGATCCCGCCGTTGCCGGGCTGCGCCTGAGCGGGACGTTCCCGCTGAAAAATACCGATGCGATCCTGAACGTTATCGCTCAAACGCTTCCCGTTAAAATTCAGTCTATTACGCGGTACTGGATAAACATTTCACCGCTGTAAGAAAAATAATTCTCATTTCGATTGTCCTTTTTACCCTTCTCGTTCGACTCATAGCTGAACACAACAAAAATGATGATGGAGAAGGTATGACGCCGTTACGCGTTTTTCGTAAAACAACACCTTTGGTTAACGCCATTCGCCTGAGCCTGCTGCCGCTGGCCGGTCTCTCGTTTTCCGCTTTTGCTGCACAGGTTGATATCGCACCGGGATCGCTCGACAAAGCGCTCAATCAGTATGCCGCACACAGCGGAATTACCCTCTCGGTTGACGCCAGCCTGACGCGCGGCAAGCAGAGCAACGGCCTGCACGGAGATTACGACGTCGAGAGCGGCCTGCAACAACTGCTGGACGGCAGCGGACTGCAGGTAAAACCGCTGAGAAATAACAGCTGGACGCTGGAGACCGCGCCCGCGCCAAAAGAAGATGCCCTGACCGTGGTCGGCGACTGGCTGGGCGATGCGCGTGAAAACGACGTATTTGAACATGCTGGCGCGCGTGACGTGATCCGCCGTGAGGATTTCGCCAAAACCGGCGCAACCACCATGCGTGAGGTGCTTAACCGCATCCCTGGCGTCAGCGCGCCGGAAAACAACGGCACCGGCAGCCACGACCTGGCGATGAACTTTGGCATCCGGGGCCTGAACCCACGCCTCGCCAGCCGCTCGACCGTCCTGATGGACGGCATCCCCGTCCCCTTTGCCCCTTACGGTCAGCCGCAGCTTTCACTGGCTCCCGTTTCGCTCGGCAACATGGATGCCATTGACGTGGTGCGCGGTGGTGGTGCGGTGCGTTACGGACCGCAGAGCGTGGGCGGCGTGGTGAACTTTGTTACCCGCGCCATTCCGCAGGACTTTGGTATCGAGGCGGGGGTGGAAGGTCAGCTCAGCCCAACCTCTTCACAAAACAACCCGAAAGAGACGCACAACCTGATGGTGGGCGGCACAGCGGACAACGGTTTTGGCACCGCGCTGCTCTACTCCGGCACGCGCGGCAGTGACTGGCGCGAGCACAGCGCCACCCGCATCGACGACCTGATGCTGAAAAGCAAATATGCGCCGAATGAGGTGCACACCTTCAACAGCCTGCTGCAATATTACGATGGTGAAGCCGACATGCCCGGCGGCCTGTCCCGCGCGGATTACGACGCCGATCGCTGGCAATCCACCCGCCCGTATGACCGCTTCTGGGGCCGTCGCAAGCTGGCGAGCCTGGGCTACCAGTTCCAGCCGGACAGCCAGCATAAATTCAACATTCAGGGGTTCTACACCCAAACCCTGCGCAGCGGCTACCTGGAGCAAGGCAAACGCATCACCCTCTCGCCGCGTATCTACTGGGTGCGCGGTATTGAGCCACGCTACAGCCAGAGCTTTATGATCGGCCCTTCCGCGCACGAAGTGGGCGTGGGCTATCGCTATGTGAATGAATCAACGCATGAAATGCGTTACTACACCGCCACCAGCAGCGGGCAGTTGCCGTCCGGCTCAAGCCCTTACGACCGCGACACGCGTTCCGGCACCGAGGCGCACGCCTGGTATCTGGATGACAAAATCGACATCGGCAACTGGACCATCACGCCGGGTATGCGTTTCGAACATATCGAGTCATACCAGAACAACGCCATCAAAGGCACGCACGAAGAGGTGAGCTATAACGCACCGCTTCCGGCGTTGAACGTGCTCTATCACCTGACTGATAGCTGGAATCTTTATGCAAACACTGAAGGCTCGTTCGGCACCGTACAGTACAGCCAGATTGGCAAGGCTGTGCAAAGCGGCAATGTGGAACCGGAAAAAGCGCGAACCTGGGAACTCGGTACCCGCTACGATGACGGCGCGCTGACGGCGGAAATGGGGCTGTTCCTGATTAACTTTAACAATCAGTACGACTCCAACCAGACCAACGACACCGTCACTGCACGTGGCAAAACGCGCCATACCGGGCTGGAAACGCAGGCACGTTACGACCTGGGTACGCTAACGCCAACGCTTGATAACGTTTCCGTCTACGCCAGCTATGCGTATGTGAACGCGGAAATCCGCGAGAAAGGCGACACCTATGGCAATCAGGTGCCATTCTCCCCGAAACATAAAGGCACGCTGGGCGTGGACTACAAGCCGGGCAACTGGACGTTCAATCTGAACAGCGATTTCCAGTCCAGCCAGTTTGCGGATAACGCCAATACGGTGAAAGAGAGCGCCGACGGCAGTACCGGCCGCATTCCCGGCTTCATGCTCTGGGGCGCACGCGTGGCGTATGACTTTGGCCCGCAGATGGCAGATCTGAACCTGGCGTTCGGTGTGAAAAACATCTTCGACCAGGACTACTTCATCCGCTCTTATGACGACAACAACAAAGGCATCTACGCAGGCCAGCCGCGCACGCTGTATATGCAGGGGTCGTTGAAGTTCTGATGTGTTAACGCCCGGCTTGCCGGGCTTTTAGCTGGAATGTGACTATGTTGGCATTTATCCGTTTTCTTTTTGCAGGCCTGCTGCTGGTGATCGGCCACGCCTTTGCCGCCACGGTTCAGGACGAACACGGCACGTTTACACTCGATAAAACGCCACAACGGATTGTGGTGCTGGAACTCTCGTTCGCCGATGCGCTGGCCGCCGTGGACGTCAGCCCGATCGGTATTGCCGACGATAACGATGCAAAACGCATCCTGCCCGAAGTGCGTGCGCACCTGAAACCGTGGCAGTCCGTCGGAACGCGCGCGCAGCCGAGCCTGGAAGCCATTGCTGCCCTGAAACCAGACCTGATCATTGCCGACAGCAGTCGCCATGCGGGGATTTACACTGCCTTGCAGCAAATCGCGCCGGTACTGCTGCTTAAGTCCCGCAACGAAACCTACGCTGAAAATTTGCACTCAGCGGCTATCATCGGCGAAGTGGTAGGTAAAAAACGAGAGATGCAGGCGCGTCTGGAACAACATAAAGAGAAGATGGCGCAGTGGTCCAGCCAGCTTCCCACAGGGACACGCGTGGCCTTTGGCACATCACGCGAACAGCTATTCAACCTGCATACCCAGGAGACCTGGACCGGCAGCGTGCTGGCTTCTCTGGGGCTGAACGTTCCCGCTGCGATGGCGGGCGCGTCCATGCCGTCCATCGGCCTGGAGCAACTGCTGGCGGTCAATCCTGCCTGGCTGCTGGTTGCCCACTATCGCGAAGAGAGCATTGTTAAACGCTGGCAACAAGATCCGCTCTGGCAGATATTAACCGCCGCGCAGAAGCAGCAGGTTGCTTCAGTCGACAGTAACGCCTGGGCGCGGATGCGCGGTATTTTTGCCGCAGAGCGTATTGCCGCTGACACGGTAAAAATCTTCCACCATCAGCCGCTTACCGATGTGAAATGACCGCGCTAAAACACCCGGTGCTGCTGTGGGGGCTTCCCGTTGCAGTACTTATTATTATTTTCTGGCTGAGTCTGTTTTGCTACTCGGCCATTCCTGTTTCCGGAGCAGACGCAATCCGCGCCCTGCTGCCTGGACACACGCCAACGCTACCAGAAGCGCTGGTGCAAAACCTTCGTTTGCCGCGAAGCCTGGTCGCCGTTCTGATCGGCGCAAGCCTGGCGCTCGCGGGCACGCTGCTGCAAACCCTGACCCACAACCCAATGGCCTCTCCTTCACTGCTCGGCATTAACAGCGGCGCGGCGCTGGCTATGGCGCTTACCAGCGCGCTGAGTCCGACGCCGGTTGCAGGCTATTCCCTGTCGTTCATCGCGGCATGCGGGGGCGGCGTGAGCTGGCTGCTGGTCATGACCGCAGGAGGCGGGTTTCGTCATACCCAGGACAGAAACAAACTGATCCTCGCGGGTATCGCGCTGTCGGCCTTTTGTATGGCCCTGACCCGCATCACCCTGCTGCTGGCCGAAGATCATGCTTACGGCATCTTTTACTGGCTGGCAGGCGGAGTGTCCCACGCCCACTGGCAGGATGTCTGGCAGCTCTTGCCGGTGGTGGTCACTGCAGTCCCTGTCGTGTTGCTGCTGGCGAATCAACTGAACCTGCTCAACGTCAGCGACAGTACCGCCCATACGCTGGGAGTGAACCTGCCGAGACTACGTTTGATCATCAATATGTTAGTGCTGCTTCTGGTTGGCGCGTGCGTCAGTGTGGCAGGTCCGGTGGCGTTTATCGGCCTGCTGGTGCCACATCTGGCGCGCTTCTGGGCAGGCTTCGATCAGCGCAACGTACTGCCGGTGAGCATGCTGCTGGGGGCCACGCTGATGCTGATGGCAGATGTACTCGCACGCGCGCTGGCCTTCCCCGGCGATCTGCCCGCAGGCGCAGTGCTGGCGCTGATTGGCAGTCCTTGCTTTGTCTGGCTGGTGAGGAGGCGAGGATGAAAATTGCGCTGGTCATTTTCATCACCCTTGCCCTGGCAGGTTGTGCGCTGTTATCACTCCATATGGGGGTGATCCCCGTGCCGTGGCGCGCGCTGCTGACCGACTGGCAGGACGGACGCGAGCATTATTATGTATTGATGGAGTACCGACTGCCGCGCTTGCTGCTGGCACTGTTTGTCGGTGCAGCCCTCGCCGTGGCGGGCGTGCTGGTACAGGGGATTGTGCGTAACCCGCTAGCATCACCGGATATTCTCGGCATTAACCATGCCGCCAGCCTTGCCTCTGTGGGAGCACTGCTTCTTATGCCATCACTATCCGTGATGGTGCTGCCGCTGCTGGCCTTTGCGGGCGGTATGGCGGGGTTGATCTTGCTGAAGATGCTGGCAAAGACCCACCAGCCGATGAAGCTGGCGCTCACCGGCGTGGCGCTTTCCGCCTGCTGGGCGAGCCTGACGGATTACCTGATGCTCCTGCACCCGCAGGATGTAAACAGTGCCCTGCTGTGGCTGACGGGTAGCTTATGGGGGCGCGACTGGCACTTTGTGAAGATTGCCGTGCCGTTGCTCATTCTGTTTTTGCCGCTGAGCCTGCGCTTTTGTCGCGATCTCGACCTGCTGGCGCTGGGCGATGCACGAGCAGCCACGCTCGGCGTGTCGGTTCAGCGCACCCGGTTCCAGGGGCTGATGCTGGCTGTCGCGATGACAGCAACCGGCGTGGCCGTCTGTGGCCCGATAAGTTTTATTGGTCTCGTCGTGCCGCACATGGTGCGCAGGATCGCCGGCGGGCGTCACCGCTGGCTGATGCCCGTTTCGGCCCTGACGGGCGCGTTGTTGCTGGTCATTGCCGATCTGCTGGCACGAATCATTCATCCGCCGCTGGAGCTTCCGGCAGGCGTGCTGACCGCCATTATCGGCGCACCGTGGTTTGTCTGGCTGCTTGTGAGAATGCGATAAATGAGATTACGTACTGAAAATCTGACCGTCAGCTATGGCGCACAAACCGTGCTGGATGGACTTTCTCTCGCCCTGCCTGCCGGAAAAATCACGGCCCTGCTCGGCCCTAACGGTTGCGGGAAATCGACGCTGTTGAACTGTTTTTCTCGCCTGTTAACACCAGACTCTGGCGAGATATTGCTTGATGAAAAACCCATAGCCGGTTTTTCCGCCCGCCAGCTGGCTCGCCGCCTGGCTTTACTGCCGCAACACCATTTATCCCCCGAGGGGATCACTGTACGGGAACTGGTTTCCTACGGCCGCAGCCCGTGGCTGTCGTTGTGGGGGCGACTCTCCGCGGAAGACAACGAGCGGGTCAACGTGGCAATGAGTCAGACCCGGACGCGCAATCTGGCTGACCGCAGGTTAACCCAGCTTTCCGGCGGCCAGCGCCAGCGTGCGTTTCTGGCGATGGTGCTGGCACAGGATACCCCACTCATTCTTCTTGATGAGCCTACGACCTACCTCGATATCAATCATCAGGTTGAACTGATGCGCCTGATGGTTGAACTCAAAAGGCAGGGGAAAACCGTAGTGACGGTACTCCACGATCTGAATCAGGCCAGCCGCTATTGCGATCATCTGGTGGTACTGGCAAGCGGTCGCGTGATGGCGCAAGGTGCTCCGGAAGCAGTGATGAAACCAGAGCTTCTAAAGACGGTGTTCAGCGTAGAAGCGGAAATCCATCCCGAACCGGTATCTGGCAGACCCATGTGTGTGGTGAAGTAGTCTGGCGAAGTCATAAGGATCATCACAGGACAGATAAAGGAAGTGATAACCACCTGCCAACAGGCACCAAAATCTGGCTGGTTGCCGGTATCACCGACATGCGCAACGGCTTCAATGGTCTCGCCGCAAAGGTGCAGACGATGCTGAAAGATGACCCGATATCCGGCCATGTCTTCATCTTCCGGGGCCGCAGCGGCAGTAAGGTCAAACTGCTGTGGTCCACCGGCGACGGGCTGTGCCTGCTGACCAAACGGCTGGAACGCGGCCGCTTCGCCTGGCCCTCTGCCCGCGATGGCAAAGTGTTCCTGACCCCGGCGCAGCTGGCAATGCTTCTGGAAGGCATCGACTGGCGGCAGCCTAAAAGACTGCTTACGTCCCTGACCATGTTGTAGGCCTCTTTATCCTGGTTGTCGTTGAATAAGCCTGGTAAAATGCGGGCTTATGAACAACACCTCCCCCTGACGACATCCTTCTGCTGAAACAGCGCCTGTCCGAACAGGAAGCGCTGAACCGCGCCCTGCTGGAAAAGCAGGCCGACCGGGAGCGCGAAATAGACCATCTGCAGGCGCAGCTGGATAAGATTCGCCGGATGAACTTCGGCAGTCGTTCTGAATAAATCTCCCGCCGCATCGCGCAGATAGAAGCCGACCTGAACCGGCTTCAGACAGAAAGCGATACGCTGACGGGTCGGGTTGCCGATACGGGCCGGGCCCCGTATCGTTTTAACCCTGAATATTCATCGCAGATATTGTTTCGGGTTTTCCGGTATACCAGCCCTGAACTAGGTAACCGGGGCCAAGAGAACGGACGAATTCAAACTGTCCTGGCGTTTCCACCCCTTCAAACACCAGTGGTTTGCCAGTACCACGTAACCCTTTCACCACAGAAACAAGTAGCGCTCGCTTCACCGGGTCATCAATATTGGCAATAAAAATACGGTCTATTTTTATCTCATCGAAATCCAGTACCGTCAGCCATTCAATATGGGGGCCGCTTGGCAAACGGAATCTATGGTCACTCCCGTTTTTGCAACACCGATTTTGACGACAAGTTGGCTTGCTTGAATCTATCCGGCGTCTGAATGGGATTTTATTCCCGCGCCTTGATGAGTTCCGCGCCTGATGAAC
>NZ_VTZO01000061.1:0-11067 GCF_008369545.1 Pseudocitrobacter sp. 73
TAAGTTAGCGCTTATGGGATAACTCCCCGCCTTGTCTCTTACTGTTTAGAGTCACACGCGGTGAAAACAGCAACCTCCGTTTGGTTTGTCCGGAAGTGGACCTCACAGAGATCCTTCCGCATCGCCAACACCGCAAAAATCACGGTGATACAGATGATAACCAGGGCAATTAAGCCCGAACGCTGCCGTTTCATAGCCTGCTTCTCCTTGACCCGAGGGTCTGTAAGAGGCTAATCTTATGTTGCTAGGCATAGATATGGCCTCAGATTAATGTTTAACGTCTTGCCGGACGTTGAATGTGTCTGGGGCTTTTTTCTATCTGCCTTTTGGCCAATGCCTGAGACAGATAGCCTCAAGCACCCGACGCAATATTACCTCTTCTTCTCTCTACTCCCGCAGTCTGAAAGCGGACCTGCCGTACTGTTCATTGGCGTTAATCCTGGCTTTCAACGCTGAAGAAACGGTTGAAGAACCAGCAATCAGGGAGATTCTGTGAAGATTACCGCTCGTTGCGATCCTGATATATAGACCTGTGTTATACATGCCGCGTTCAATTGAAGAATGTATCAGGAAGCGTTATGAAAAAATTTGCGATGATCTTTGCCATTATTCTGGCGACGGCAACCGTCAGCGGTTGCGCACCATGGTGGGGACCGGGTGGACACGGTGGCCCTGGCGGACATGGTGGCCAACATTCAGGCGGACCAGGCAATGGTCAAGGTGGCCCAGGCGGTCGTTAATCAATATGATTGCCCAGCCCAATCGTTCTGGGGATTGCAAAATACACCGCCCGAAGGCGGTGTATGCCAGGTTTGTTAGTGATGTACTAATTCACCAGAGCTGTGTTTTGGCCCGAGTCGTCCCGCCTCTTTTAAGATTTCCTCAATGAGTTCCTCAAGGCACTCTTTGCCATGATGGTCGCATACCAGATGCACCTGCCGCGATATTTCTTCCGTCTGCATACCGTCACACAATGCCGATTTAAGCATCACCGCTGCCCAGCGTTTCGCTTCAGAGTGAGTTAACATAACCCCTCCCGATTCAGGATACCTTTCTAAGCGTAGCCCTCCGCATGCAAATAGCCAGCATGAAAATAATCACCAAGCGAAACAAATTATGTCAGATGAATTTATTCCTGATAAATCAGTGCGGTCCACTCATATTAATTGCTTACATTGATTATTAATTAAAACTGGATTAGTCTGCATCAGAAAAATCGCAATTGGATAATAAGTAATGAAGAAGAAAATGATAGCTCTATTTGTCATCAGCCTGGCCGGGTGTAGTGCAAATAGTGTACAAAGTAATGCGGCCCACGTCAGAGTGACGAATAATGAACCAGGCCGTGAGTGTAAATTTCTGGGCGATGTAACGGGAAGCCAGGGTAACTTCTTTACAGGTGGATGGACATCGAACAGTAATCTCGAAACTGGCGCGCGTAATGACCTGAAAAATAAAGCCGCAGATATGGGTGGCAATGTGGTGGCAATCATTACCCAGAGAGCGGGCCAAACAGGCAGTGCTTATGGTGGTACTGGTTCTTCTGAACAGACCAACGTAACATTATCCGGTAATGTTTATCGCTGCCCGGAATAATAGCCAGGCCCAGCAATGGGCCTTTAAATTAAGTGCTAATTTAATAATAAAACACCCTGCAATTCTCAATCTTCAGAAAATCCATCAAAGAGAAAATTCTCATAATAATTTACACGCGAAAAATTAAACTAGAATTAATCTTGAGGTTTTCATCAACGTGAAATGGAGGATTGATCATTGTCTATTCAACACGACGAAAAAGGCCAAATTGTTATTGGAGAGGCTGCCCTCGCGCTTGCACTTAGCGAGAGAGAAATTAGTCTGAATACACTCATCATGCAGCTATCCCGGATGGAAGCTGGCTGCGTAACGGATGAGCGCATACAGTCTATCGTCAAAGCCAGAAACTGGCTGATGAGCTTCGAACATCCACAGGATGCCGCGGCATGTCTGCCCTACCTTAACAGCTAAGATTTACCGTCTTTATCTCGAGTAGAAGCATATTCATGGACGTAATCCGGTTTTCACCGGAAAACGGCGAAGACAACCTCAACGGTTACGCGTAAGCGTTTTCCGGCTGGAATATCTGTCAAGGATGACACATCATTAACTTTATACAGTTATTCTCATCATTAAGCTGACACGACCATATTAATCAGATTTTTCCTGCGAAAGCATACCTCTCATTAATCTACACTGAATATTTATACTTGCGAAAATATTTAATTCCCGTCCTGATAACCAGGAGACCAAATGGCTGATTTAAATGAACGCATTGAAACCCTTGAGAAAACGCTTGCTGATCTAAGTCTTGATCTTCAGGCATCCAGGATTGCTATCACCGTCTTAACGGATGTAATTAATAAGATGAGTGGCGACCCTGGCTACGTGGCAAGTCTGTATGAAGAAGAAAATAGTTCAGCTCCTTTGGTTAAGTTTAACCATCCTGAGCAGGATGGTTATGAGGAAAAACTTACGGACAAAGTGCTGGCGCTGATTGCGAAAACACAATGATTCAGATATCTATAAAGGAAATGGCTGAATAAAATCAGCCATTTCCCTGCCCTTAATGCTTCACCATCACATGCCGCACGACCGTATAATCTTCCAGCCCATACAGCGACATATCCTTACCATATCCCGACAGTTTCTGCCCGCCATGCGGCATTTCACTAACCAGCATAAAGTGGGTATTGACCCAGGTGCAGCCATATTGCAACCGCGCGCTGACGCGATGCGCGCGGCCGACATCCTGCGTCCACACGGAGGACGCCAGCCCATACTGTGAGTCGTTCGCCCACGCCAGCACCTGGGCTTCATCATCAAATGCGGTCACACTCACCACCGGGCCGAAAACTTCACGCTGTACAATGTCATCCTGCTGCCTTGCGCCCGCCAGTAGCGTCGGCAGAAAGTAATACCCTTTCCTCTCCGCTTTTTGACCGCCGGCGATCACCTTGACGTGCGGCAGCGCTTTCGCTTTGTCTACCGCCGCGCTAACACGTTCAAGATGGGCAATCGAACTCAGTGGCCCCAGTTCAGTACTCTCATCATTCGGATCGCCGATTTTCAGGCTGGACACTGCCGCGCCGAGTTTTTCGACTAACCGCTCATAGATCCCTTTCTGCGCATAGATGCGACAAGCGGCGGTACAATCCTGTCCGGCATTGTAGAAACCGAAGGTGCGCACGCCCTCAACCACGGCATCAATATCCGCATCATCAAAGACGATCACCGGCGCTTTCCCGCCCAGCTCCATATGCGTGCGTTTTACCGAGGATGCAGTATGCGCAATGATGTGCTCCCCGGTAGCGATTGAACCGGTCAGTGACACCATACGAACTTTAGGGTGTCCGGTCAGCGGGTCGCCGACGGTTTTCCCTCGCCCAAACAGCACGTTCAACACGCCTGCCGGGAAGATATCTTTCGCCAGTTCAGCCAGCGCCAGCGCGGTGAGCGGCGTGATCTCGGACGGTTTGATCACCACGCAGTTGCCCGCCGCCAGCGCCGGAGCCAGCTTCCAGGCCGCCATCATCAGCGGATAGTTCCACGGGGCAACAGAGGCAACAACACCGACCGGATCGCGTCGGATCATTGACGTGTGCCCTTCCAGATATTCTCCCGCCGCCAGGCCATTGAGACAGCGTGCCGCACCGGCAAAGAAGCGGAAAACATCAACAATGGCCGGAATCTCATCATTGAGTACGCAGTGTAATGGTTTACCGCAGTTTAATGACTCCAGCTTTGCCAGCGTTTCGGCATGCGCTTCGATGGTATCCGCCAGCGTTAACAGGCATTCCGCACGGTGCTTCGGCGTGGTTTGCCCCCACTCAACGAAGGCACGGTCGGCCGCCTCCACGGCCGCGTTCACCTGCTGAGGAGACGCCTCGGCTATCTCCAGCAATACCGCGCCCGTTGCCGGGTTGTACACAGGCTGCGTTTCACCTTCACCCGCTACCAGCTCGCCATTAATCAATAAGTTATGTTGCATCGCTGTATCCTGACTGATTGAGTTATTTACCACCGCTGGCCGCTGTCTCATCATCACGAGTCAGCCACCAGGCCCCTAAAATTGGTATTGCTGTAATCATCATCACCAGAAGCGCCACAACATTGGTGACCGGAACATCACGCGGCCTGCCAAGCTGATTTAACAACCAAAGCGGCAACGTGCGCTCATGGCCTGCCGTAAAGGTCGTCACGATGATTTCATCAAACGACAGTGCGAAAGCCAGCATTCCACCCGCCAGCAGTGCGGAGCCCAGATTCGGCAGAACGACATAGCGGAAGGTTTGCCAACCGCTGGCCCCAAGATCCATCGACGCCTCGATCAGGCTCCAGGAGGTCCGGCGAAAACGCGCAATCACATTATTGAATACCACCACCACGCAAAACGTGGCGTGCCCTATCACTATCGTCAGCAAACCGGGTTCAAGCTCCACCGTTTTGAAGGCGCTGAGCAGCGCCAGGCCCGTCACAATACCCGGCAAAGCAATCGGCAACAGCAGCAGCAACGAAATAGCGTTTTTGCCAAAAAACTCACTGCGCCAGAGCGCAGCGGCGGCCAACGTTCCCAGAACCAGCGCGATAGCCGTCGATAATGAGGCAATTTTAAGTGACAGTGTCACTGCATCAAAGATATCGCTGCGCCCGGCGGCTTCACTAAACCAGCGTAGCGTGAGCCCTTGCGGCGGGAAGCTAAACGCGGCGTCCTCGGTGTTGAAGGCGTAGATAGCGATAATCAGCAGCGGGAAGTGAAGAAATACCACGCCGCCCCAGGCCGCGATACGAACGAACAACGGTGCGCGATTAGAGTGCATCGAAGGCTCCCAGGCGTTTCACAAACGCCAGATAAAGCGCGATCAGCACAATGGGGACCAGCGTAAACGCGGCGGCCATTGGCATATTGCCTATCGCCCCCTGCTGGGAATAGACCATGTTGCCGATAAAATAGCCCGGCGGCCCCACCAGCTGCGGAACGATAAAGTCGCCGAGCGTCAGTGAAAAGGTAAAGATGGAGCCTGCCGCCACGCCGGGGATCGCCAGCGGCAATACCACATAGCGAAACGTCTGGCGCGGGTGTGCGCCCAAATCGGCGGAAGCCTGCATCAACGAGGGCGGAAGACGCTCCAGCGCCGCCTGAATCGGCAGGATCATAAAGGGCAGCCAGATATAGACGAACACCAGAAAGCGACCAAGTCCGGAGGTGGATAGCGTATTTCCGCCGACACCGGGGACGGTCAGAATCGCGCTCAACACACCGCCGAGCCCCATATGGTTGAGAAACCACTGCGCCACGCCATCTTTCGCCAACAGCAGCGTCCAGGCATACGCCTTAACGATATAACTGGCCCACATCGGTAACATCACCGCGATGTAGAAAAACGCCTTCATCTTCCCCGAAGTATAGCGCGCCATGTACCACGCCATCGGGAACGCCAGAATGGCGCTGGCAATCGTCACCGCGATGGCCATGGTGAGCGTACGCAAAATGATGTCGTAGTTGGCCGGGTTAAACAGCGCCCGGAGATTTGCCAGCGTGAGATCCGGTGTTACTGACATGGTGAAATCGTCGAAGGTATAGAACCCCTGCCACAACAGCGTCAGCAGCGAACCAAAGTAAACAACGCCGAACCACATCAACGGCCCCAGCAACAATAAAAAGAGCCCCAGCGCGGGCTTACGCCAGAACAAACCGGAGAGCCGCGCGGAACCGGCTGAAGGGCTGGATTTACTGATACTCATCTCCATTTACCTCCCTCCATCCAGCGGCACCATCGCGTCGCGTGCCCACGATGCCAGCACTGTCTGTCCGGTTTGCGGGCCACCGGGAGTCAGTTCCGAAGAAAAGTTGGCTTCACTGACCAGCAGTTTTCCACCACCTTCGAGTCGCAGTTCAAAACGCGTGGCGGCCCCCTGATACTGCACCGACTGCACCACGCCGCGAGCCTGAATTTCCCCTGGCGTATTCAGACGAATATGTTCCGGGCGCAGCGACCAGTCACCGCTCATTCCGCAAAGCGTTGTCGCCTGTTCAGAATCAAAGACGTTCGAGGTGCCAACAAACCCGGCGACAAACGGCGTGCGTGGGCGCAAATAGAGTTCTCGCGGCGTGTCCACCTGCTCAATGCGACCATTATTGAACACCGCGACCCGATCGGACATCGACAGCGCTTCCCCCTGATCGTGGGTGACAAAAATAAAGGTGATCCCAAGTTCTTGTTGCAGCTTTTTCAACTCAACCTGCATCTGTTCACGCAGTTTGAGATCCAGCGCGCCCAGCGGTTCATCCAGCAGCAGAACGCGCGGCTGATTGACCAACGCACGCGCGATTGCCACACGTTGACGTTGTCCGCCGGAAAGCTGTGACGGTTTACGCGTGTGCGCAAACCCGAGCGCGACCTGATCCAGCGCCTGTCGTGCACGTGCATGACGCTCTTTTTTCCCGACGCCTTTTACCATCAGTCCATAAGCCACATTATCGAGAATCGACATATGCGGAAACAGCGCGTAATCCTGGAACACGGTGTTCACATCACGCTCCCACGGCGGGAGCTCACTGGCCTGACGGCCAAAAATAGAAATCGTGCCGCCTGAAAGCTGTTCAAAACCGGCAATCAGCCGCAGGCAGGTGGTTTTGCCAGAGCCCGAAGGCCCCAGCATCGAAAAGAACTCCCCGTCGTGGATAGCAATACTGACGCCATCCACCGCACGAACCTCACCATACAGACGGGAGACATCATGAAACTCTACTGCGTACGTCATGTTTCACTCCCGGGCGATCAGCGGCCACCCATGATGGCGATATAATCCTGCGTCCAGCGGCTGTAAGGCACATACTTCCCGCCTTCCGCCACCGGCGTTTTCCAGAATGCAATTTTGTCGAAGAAGTTATAGCCGTTGGTTTCACAGCCTTTGTCGCCCAGCAGCGGGCTGGCTTTACAACCTTCTGCCACCACCGGCAGCGAGCCGAACCAGGCCGCCACGTCACCCTGAACTTTTGGCGTCAACGACCAGTTCATCCATTTGTACGCACAAACCGGATGTTTCGCCTCAGCATGCAGCATGGTGGTATCCGCCCAGCCGGTAACACCTTCTTTCGGGAATACCGTGGCAATCGGCTGACCTTCGCCCTTCAGGCCGTTAGCCTGATACGGCCACGCGCTGGACGCCACCACGCCTTCGTTTTTAAAGTCGCTCATCTGGACGGTGGTGTCGTGCCAGTAGCGGTGGACTAACCCATGCTGATCGCGCAGTACTTTCAGCACCGCCTGATACTGTTCTTCGGTCAGTTGATAAGGATCGTCAATACCCAGCGCCGGTTGCGTGGCTTTCACAAACAACGCCGCATCGGCGATATAAATCGGGCCATCGTAGGCCTGAACGCGGCCCTGGTTGGATTTGCCATCCGACAGATTCTGTTTCACAAAGACAACGTTCCAGGAGTCCGGCGGCGTCGGGAATATTTTGGTGTTATACATCAGCAGGTTTGGCCCCCACTGATACGGCGTACCGTAGACTTTGCCACCGACGTTAAACCAGGCGCCTTTTTCCAGACGCGGATCGAGGGTTTTCCAGTTAGCGATCAGTTCAGGATTAATCGGCTGCACGCGCTTGCCCATAATCAGGCGCAGCGAGGCGTCACCGGACGCGGTGACAAGGTCATAGCCGCCCTTCGCCATCAGGCTCACCATTTCATCTGACGTCGCGGCGGTTTTAACGTTAATTTTGCAGCCGCTCTCTTTTTCAAACTGGCTCACCCAATCGTACTGTTTATCCGTTTCGCCCCGTTCGATGTAACCCGGCCAGGCGATAATATCCAAACGCCCTTCTCCTTTATCGAGTGATTCAGGCGGTTCGGCGGCGTGCGCCACAGCGATAGTCATCCCGAGCGCGCACAGGCTGCTGCAGGCAAATTTCTTGCTCATAAAGATTTACTCCTGTCACAATGAAATTGAGCGGCAGCCGTGCCGTAAAAATATCTCCCTCATTTAAAATAGATGGCGTAACTCAAGGCCTCGCGGGCGCGCGCAAAAATTTGTGCAGGTTGTGACAAAGTACGCATTCCGCGTATCTGAACGGGTGACCTGCTTAGAATATGGATTATAGACAAGGAGTTAGGGCGTGATACGGCTATGCGAATTTCCTATGACCGCGGCGGAATAAAATAACCCACGGCCATTGTTCAAACATAACGAAAATTAATTCAGAAGCTGACGAATGAGTTTACCGAGTATTTCCACTGCGCGATCTTCTCGCTCTCCCCAGCCCCACGCGGTATTAAAACGGAAAAAGGATGCCCAGTTATCGGTGGTGGAAAACATTTTGCCCGGTGCAATGCTGATGTGATGTTCAAGCGCCATCGCGCTGAGCACGCCCGCATCAATTCCGGCGGGCAACTCCAGCCATAGGAAATAGCCGCTGTCGTTATGGTGAATTTTGACTTCCGGCGGCAGATGACGCAGCAACGCCTGCCACGCCTGCTGTTTACGCTCAGCCAGTTGGCGGCGCAGACGCCGCAAATGCGCGTCATATCGTTTGGTGGCGAGATAATCCACCAGCGCCATCTGCATCGGCGAGCTGGTTGAGAGCGTGCTCATCAACTGCAAATGCTGAATACGCCGGGCGTGCTTGCCTGCAGCCACCCAGCCAATCCGAAAACCCGGCACCAGACACTTGGAAAAAGAGCTACAGTGCAGCGTCATATCGTTGCGGTCCCACGCTTTCGCGGGGAGGGGTTTATCGCGACCAAAGTAGAGCTCGCTGTACACATCATCTTCGATCAGGGTTACATTGTGCGACGTCAGTAAAGTCACAAGCTGTGCCTTCTTCTCTGGAGATAGCGTGAAACCCAGCGGGTTCTGGCTGTTGGTCATCAGCCAGCAGGCTTTCACCGGATAATTTTGCAGCGCCTGCGCCAGCGCATCGAGATCGATCCCTTCTTTCACATCCGTCGCCACCGAAAGCGCTTTGAGTTTCAATCGCTCCAGCGCCTGCAGTGCACCGTAGAAACAGGGGTTTTCAACGATCACCCAATCACCCGGCTCGGTCACCGCCTGCAGGCTGAGATTCAGCGCTTCAAGCGCCCCGGCGGTGATCACTATCTCATCAGGAGAAACGGTTATGCCCTGCAACGCATAACGTCGGGCGATGGCGTGACGCAGTTCATCATTGCCCGGCGGCAGGTTTTCAATCACGCTCATCGCCGTCGCGGTTTTACTTACCTGCGCCAGTGAGCGGTTTAACTGTGGCAGGGGAAACAGCCGTGGGTCAGGAAACGCCGAGGCAAAAGGCAACACAGACGCATCACGGCTGGCCTGTAACACCTCGAAAATGTAGGTGTTGATATCAACGGCTTCATCACGCATTACCTGCGCAGGCGGACGGCTGGGCCGTTGCACGACCGGACGCGGCGCAACGTAATAGCCAGATTGCGGACGGGCGATGATTCGTCCCTGACTTTCCAGCAACTGATAAGCGTGGCTCACGGTCATAAAACTCATGCCGCTGTTCACCACCTGCTCGCGCAGCGACGGCAACCTGTCGCCAGATTGCCAGACGCCATTCTCTATCTGATCCGTCATCTGTTGCGCAAGCCGCTGGTATTTTTTCATCGTTTTGTCCGATTTACGATTGAGCAACCTGCATCTTATAACAGTTTTACAAAAACTTCATTTTCGTGTAACTGTTATGAATAGTCCGAAAGTTCGTTTTTTCTGAAGTACGTATTAGACATAAACGCGACGAACAATAATCATGAGTATATTCAACTGCTACCCATCATGGGGAATGGTCAATTACCGCTGTAACAATAACACTGTGTGAAAGCGTACGGATTTGTAAAAAGTATTAAGAATCAGCCAGGAATGAAATCCAGACTGGAATAGATGCGCTGATGAGACAGGAATTATAGAGGACGGTAATATGGCGTTAAGGAGCGTTATGCAGGATCACACCTATTTATGCCCGGACTGCGACGAACCTATATTTAAACCGGGTACAGTCATTTACACCCCGGAAGAGATAAGCAACTGTCGCTGCCAGGAATGTGGCCGCGCGTACACGCCTGAAGATGTGATCAACCAGGCGCGTAAAGCTGCCGCAGACCTGCTACGCAACGCTCTGCACTATCACGAGTGAACGCCAATGTTGATGCTTAGCGCCAGTAAGTATGTCTTTTCTTGATTGGCCCACGGAATAACGAGGGAGCGGCTTTCTTACTGCGAGTCAATAACATAAGCAGCACACACATAAAGCTAATAAAACCTAAAAAAACGCCCTGACCTGCGGCGATCATTAGGTGCATTAAAGATGTATATTCAACGATCATATCAGCCAGACTTCTTTATACTCTTACTGCCCACTGCGTGTGGTTAAAAATTCAGCAAAAGAAAATGTGTAATTATCAGAAAAGGGTTTTATTAGCCGACGAAGGAAATGACTCGTCGGTTAACCGGCGCAAATTATATGACAGGATGCAGTAAAAACGGAACTGCTAATTATGGCAATCGCGCGATGCGTCACAGGAAAAAGATTGCAAAATGTTAAGTAAAAACTCAATCGCCCATTTACCGCAATGCTGCAATTTTGTTAACTCATAACATCAGATTAGCCGCCGTTCCCTCGATAGCCCCTACCCATGCGCAGGAGAAACAAGATGCAGGATGCCTCTATCAAGTCACCCAAAATGTGGACCGCCATCGAGGCCTCGAACCCCGTCCCTTCCAATCGAAAATCGTCTGCTCTTCCAGTTGAGCTAATGGCGGTTTGTACTGACATGCTAAACAACGAGCGGCAGAGTAATCCTCTCTACTTCAATGAAAGTTAAACAAAAATTTGGAACCGAAAAAACTTAACGTTCCTTACATTTCGCTCAGTCATTCGCACGACGAATCTCCTCCGGATGTATAACAGTTAACGCAACTGTTATCTAAAAACATCGCTTTGCTGTACATGTCACCGAATTGTTACGCACCTTACAATTTGACCGAACAAAAATTGATGCGGAGTTGGGGGTTGAGGGCCAATGGA
>NZ_VTZO01000062.1:0-3014 GCF_008369545.1 Pseudocitrobacter sp. 73
GAACTGAATTATGGTCGCTATGTTGCAGAACCCAATGACGTGCAGCTGGCGCGCTATTTTCATCTTGATGAGCGAGATCTTGCCTTCATTAACCAGCGACGGGGAAGGCATAACCGGCTGGGAATAGCGCTTCAGCTCACCACCGCCCGTTTTCTGGGCACCTTTCTGACAGATTTAACCCGGGTTCTGCCGGGTGTTCAGCAATTTGTCGCGGTGCAGCTTAATATCCGCCGTCCGGAAGTCCTTTCCCGCTACGCAGAACGGGATACCACCCTCAGAGAGCATACTGCGCTGATTAAGGAATATTACGGTTACCATGAATTTGGCGATTTCCCCTGGTCTTTCCGCCTGAAGCGCCTGCTATACACCCGTGCATGGCTCAGTAATGAGCGACCCGGCCTGATGTTTGATTTTGCCACCGCCTGGTTGCTTCAGAATAAGGTCCTGCTGCCCGGAGCAACCACACTTGTACGTCTCGTCAGTGAAATACGTGAACGGGCAAATCAGCAACTTTGGAAGAAACTGGCCGCGTTGCCGGACAGCTGGCAGACCGCCCGCGTGACTGAGCTGCTGGACATTCCTGAGGGGCAGCGAATTTCACCGCTGGAGCAACTGAAAAAGGGACCTGTCACCGTCAGCGGTCCGGCATTTACCGAAGCGCTGGAGCGGTATATCCGGCTGCGAAACCTGGAGTTTTCCCGACTGAGTTTTACCGGTCTGCCCGCTATACAACTACGTAATCTGGCCCGTTACGCAGGCATGGCGTCGGTAAAATATATCGCGCGAATGCCACAGCAGAGAAAGCTGGCCGTACTCACCGCATTCGTTAAAGCACAGGAGACTGCGGCGCTGGATGAAGCCGTTGATGTGCTCGATATGCTTATACTGGATATCACTCGTGCGGCGAAGAAAACGGGGCAGAAAAAACGGCTCAGGACGCTGAAAGATCTTGACCGTGCTGCGCTACTGCTGGCGCAGGCATGTTCATTGTTGCTAGCTGAGCAGGCTGACGATGCTGAACTGAGGGAGACCATATTCAGCAGCATACCGAAAAGTAGGCTGGCAGAATCCGTCAGCAAGGTAAATGAGCTGGCCCGGCCTCAGAACAACAATTTCCATGACGAAATGGTGGAACAGTACGGGCGGGTAAAGCGTTTTCTTCCGGCGGTATTGCGCGACCTGCATTTCCAGGCAGCGCCAGCCGGAGAACATACGCTGTCCGCCATTCATTATCTGACCGAACTGAACGGCTCGAAAAAGCGCATCCTGGACGATGCGCCTGAACATATTATTACCGGCCCCTGGAAACGCCTGGTATACGATGCGGAGGGCCGGATACAGCGTGCCGGTTACTCGCTTTGTCTGCTGGAGCGCCTTCAGGATGCACTACGCCGACGGGACATCTGGCTCGAAAACAGCGATCGCTGGGGAAATCCCCGCGAGAAGCTGTTGCAGGGGGAAGAATGGCAGGTTCAGCGGGCCCCCATCTGTCGGGCGCTGGGACATCCCACTGATGGACATAAAGGCGTGCAACAGCTGGCGGTCCAACTGGATAAAACCTGGAAAGCCGTCGCATCTCGCTTTGAAGGAAATGCGGAGGTTAATATCTGCCATGACGGTAAATATCCTTCCCTGACTATCAGCAGCCTGGAGAAACTGGAGGAGCCACCATCGTTGCATCGTCTCAACAGTCGGGTAAGGCAGCTACTCCCGCCGGTAGATTTGACGGAACTGTTGCTTGAGATAGATGCCAGAACGGGCTTTACACGTGAGTTTACGCATGTCAGTGAATCCGGGGCCCGGGCGCAGGATCTGCACATCAGCCTGTGCGCGGTCCTGATGGCTGAGGCTTGCAATATCGGGCTGGAACCGCTGATAAAGCACAATATACCGGCGCTGACGCGCCACCGGCTCAGTTGGGTGAAACAGAATTACCTCCGGGCAGAAACGCTGGTCAGCGCCAATGTCCGCCTGGTTGATTTTCAGTCCACACTGGAGCTTGCTGGCCGCTGGGGTGGCGGCGAAGTGGCTTCAGCTGACGGCATGCGCTTTGTCACGCCGGTGAAAACCGTCAATTCAGGACCTAACAGAAAATATTTTGGTTCCGGACGTGGCATCACCTGGTACAACTTCGTCTCTGATCAGTATTCTGGATTCCACGGCATCGTTGTTCCCGGCACATTACGTGATTCCATTTTTGTGCTGGAAGGCCTTCTGGAGCAGCAGACAGGGCTGAATCCGGTTGAGATCATGACAGACACAGCCGGTACCAGCGACATTATTTTTGGCCTCTTCTGGCTGCTGGGATACCAGTTTTCTCCTCGGCTTGCCGATGCCGGTGAAGCAGTATTCTGGCGGGTGGATAAATCGGCAAATTACGGTGCACTAGACGAACTGGCTCGTGGTTGTGCCGATCTGTCGAAAGCCGAGTATCAGTGGGATGAGATGATGCGAGCCGCCGGTTCGCTGAAACTGGGTACCATTCATGCTTCAGAACTCATTCGCTCTTTGCTGAAAAGCTCGCGCCCATCAGGGTTGGCACAGGCGATCATGGAAGTGGGGCGCGTCAACAAGACGCTGTACCTTCTAAATTATATTGATGATGAAGATTATCGTCGGCGGATCCTGACGCAGCTAAACCGGGGAGAAGGCCGCCATGCTGTGGCGAGGGCGATCTGCTACGGGCAGCGCGGTGAGATCAGAAAGCGCTATCGTGAAGGTCAGGAAGATCAACTGGGTGCACTGGGCCTCGTCACTAACGCAGTGGTACTGTGGAACACACTTTATATGCAGGAAGCCCTGAGCTGGATGCGCAGGAATGGAGAAGAAACCGGGGGTGAAGATATCGTCCGGTTATCCCCACTGATGCACGGGCATATCAATATGCTGGGGCATTATACGTTCACGCTACCGGAGGATATTTTGAAGGGGGAACTGAGAGAATTAAATTTTAATTTAAACAATGAATTACCTTCTTAGCGTACGTTTTCGTTCCATTGGCCCTCAAACCCCTA
>NZ_VTZO01000063.1:0-3217 GCF_008369545.1 Pseudocitrobacter sp. 73
AAAAAGGCGCATAAAAATGTATCCTAAATCAAATATCGGACAACAGGTGTCTGTTATAACAAAAAATCGATTTAATAGACACATAAACAGCACCATTTTAGTATGTCTGATAATTTATAATATTTCGGACGGTTGCGAGATTGTTAAAATATAACCGTCGAGCAGGGAGGCCGATATGCCCGTTGATTTTCTGACCACCGAGCAGGAACTGAATTATGGTCGCTACGTTGCAGAACCTAATGACGTGCAGTTGGCGCGCTATTTTCATCTTGATGAGCGGGATCTTGCTTTCGTCAACCAGCGGCGGGGAAGGCATAACCGACTGGGAATAGCGCTTCAGCTTACCAGCGCCCGCTTTCTGGGCACCTTCCTGACAGATTTAACCCGGGTTCTGCCAGGTGTTCAGCAATTTGTCGCGGTGCAGCTTAAAATCCGCCGTCCGGAAGTCCTCTCCCGCTACGCTGAACGGGATACCACCCTCAGAGAGCATACTGCGCTGATTAAGGAATATTACGGTTACCATGAGTTTGGCGATTTTCCCTGGTCTTTCCGCCTGAAGCGCCTGCTGTACACCCGGGCATGGCTCAGTAATGATCGACCTGGTCTGATGTTTGATTTTGCCACCGCGTGGCTGCTTCAGAATAAGGTCCTGCTGCCCGGAGCAACCACACTTGTACGTCTCGTCAGTGAAATACGCGAACGGGCAAATCAGCGTCTGTGGAAGAAACTGGCCGCGCTGCCGGACAGCTGGCAGACCGCCCGCGTGACGGAGCTGTTAGACATTCCTGAGGGACAGCGAATTTCACCGCTGGAACAACTGAAAAAAGGACCTGTCACCGTCAGCGGTCCGGCATTTACCGAAGCGCTGGAGCGGTATATCCGGCTGCGAAACCTTGAGTTTTCCCGGCTGAACTTTACCGGTCTGCCCGCCATACAGCTGCGTAATCTGGCGCGTTATGCAGGCATGGCATCGGTAAAATATATCGCACGCATGCCAGACCAAAGAAAACTGGCCATACTCACCGCATTTGTTAAAGCACAGGAAATAACAGCGCTGGATGAGGCCGTTGATGTGCTCGATATGCTGATACTGGACATCACCCGCGAGGCAAAGAAAACGGGGCAGAAAAAGCGGCTCAGGACGCTTAAAGATCTTGATCGGGCATCGCTATTGCTGGCCCGGGCCTGTACGCTTTTGCTGGATGAGCAGGCTGACGATGCTGAACTGAGGGAGACCATATTCAGCAGCATACCGAAAAGCAGGTTGGCAGAATCGGTCAGCAAGGTGAATGAACTGGCCCGGCCTCAGAACAACAATTTCCATGACGAAATGGTGGAGCAGTACGGGCGGGTAAAGCGTTTTCTTCCGGCGGTATTACGCGACCTGCATTTCCAGGCTGCACCAGCAGGAGAGCATACGCTGGCCGCGATTCATTATCTGACCGAGCTGAACGGCTCGAAAAAACGCATCCTGGAGGATGCGCCTGAACATATTATTACCGGCCCCTGGAAACGCCTGGTGTACGATGCGGAGGGCCGGATACAACGTGCCGGTTACTCGCTTTGTCTGCTGGAGCGCCTTCAGGATGCACTGCGCAGACGGGACATCTGGCTCGAAAACAGCGATCGCTGGGGAAATCCCCGCGAGAAGCTGTTGCAGGGAGAAGAATGGCAGGTTCAGCGGGTCCCCGTCTGCCGGGCGCTGGGACATCCCACTGATGGACATCAAGGCGTGCAACAGCTGGCGGTCCAGCTGGATGAAACCTGGAAAGCCGTCGCATCCCGGTTTGAAGGAAATGCGGAGGTCCATATCTGCAATGACGGTAAATATCCGTCCCTGACTATCAGCAGTCTGGAGAAACTGG
The DNA here is from genome assembly GCF_008369545.1 of Pseudocitrobacter sp. 73. Taxonomy (NCBI): domain Bacteria; kingdom Pseudomonadati; phylum Pseudomonadota; class Gammaproteobacteria; order Enterobacterales; family Enterobacteriaceae; genus Pseudocitrobacter; species Pseudocitrobacter sp. 73. The sequence continues at coordinate 1,866 of NZ_VTZO01000063.1, forward strand.
AGGAGCCACCGTCGTTGCATCGTCTCAACGGCCGGGTAAGGCAGCTGCTTCCTCCGGTTGATTTGACGGAATTATTGCTTGAAATAGACGCCAGGACGGGTTTTACACGGGAATTTACTCATGTCAGTGAATCCGGGGCACGGGCGCAGGATCTGCATGTCAGCCTGTGCGCGGTCCTGATGGCAGAAGCCTGCAATATCGGGCTGGAACCGCTGATAAAGCACAATATACCGGCACTGACGCGCCACCGGCTCAGTTGGGTGAAACAGAATTATCTCCGGGCCGAAACGTTGGTCAGCGCCAATGCCCGGCTGGTTGATTTTCAGTCCACGCTGGAGCTTACTGGCCGCTGGGGTGGTGGCGAGGTGGCTTCAGCTGACGGTATGCGCTTTGTCACACCTGTGAAAAGCGTTAATTCCGGGCCGAACAGAAAATACTTTGGCTCCGGGCGTGGCATCACCTGGTACAACTTCGTCTCTGATCAGTACTCCGGATTCCACGGCATCGTTGTCCCCGGCACACTACGTGATTCCATTTTTGTGCTGGAAGGACTTCTGGAGCAGCAGACGGGGCTGAATCCGGTTGAGATCATGACAGATACAGCCGGTACCAGTGACATTATTTTTGGCCTGTTCTGGCTGCTGGGATACCAGTTTTCCCCCCGGCTTGCCGATGCCGGTGAAGCGGTATTCTGGCGGGTGGATAAATCGGCAAATTACGGTGCACTGGATGAGCTGGCGCGTGGTTGTGCCGATCTGTCGAAAGCCGAGGATCTGTGGGATGAGATGATGCGAACCGCCGGTTCGCTGAAACTGGGCACCATTCATGCTTCAGAACTCATTCGCTCTCTGCTGAAAAGCTCACGCCCATCAGGACTGGCACAGGCGATCATGGAAGTGGGACGAGTTAACAAGACGCTATATTTGCTCAATTATATTGATGATGAAGATTATCGGCGGCGGATCCTGACGCAGCTCAACCGGGGAGAAGGCCGCCATGCGGTGGCGCGAGCGATTTGTTACGGGCAGCGCGGCGAGATCAGAAAGCGCTACCGTGAGGGGCAGGAAGATCAACTAGGCGCGCTGGGCCTGGTGACTAACGCAGTGGTGTTGTGGAACACGCTTTATATGCAGGAAGCCCTGAACTGGATGCGCACTAATGGAGAAGAAACCAGGGATGAAGATATCGCCCGGTTATCCCCACTGATGCACGGGCATATCAATATGCTGGGGCATTATACGTTCACGCTACCGGAGGATATTTTGAAGGGAGAACTGAGAGCATTAAATTTCAATTTAAACAATGAATTACCTTCTTAGCGTACGTTTTCGTTCCATTGGCCCTCAACCCCC
>NZ_VTZO01000064.1:0-855 GCF_008369545.1 Pseudocitrobacter sp. 73
ACCGGTGCTGCGCAGATGGACGGCGCGATCCTGGTTGTTGCTGCGACTGACGGCCCGATGCCGCAGACTCGTGAGCACATCCTGCTGGGTCGTCAGGTAGGCGTTCCGTACATCATCGTGTTCCTGAACAAATGCGACATGGTTGATGACGAAGAGCTGCTGGAACTGGTAGAAATGGAAGTTCGTGAACTTCTGTCTCAGTACGACTTCCCGGGCGACGACACGCCGATCGTTCGTGGTTCTGCTCTGAAAGCGCTGGAAGGCGAAGCAGAGTGGGAAGCGAAAATCATCGAACTGGCTGGCTTCCTGGATTCTTACATCCCGGAACCAGAACGTGCTATCGACAAGCCGTTCCTGCTGCCGATCGAAGACGTATTCTCCATCTCCGGTCGTGGTACCGTTGTTACCGGTCGTGTAGAACGCGGTATCATCAAAGTTGGTGAAGAAGTTGAAATCGTTGGTATCAAAGAGACTGCGAAGTCTACCTGTACTGGCGTTGAAATGTTCCGCAAACTGCTGGACGAAGGCCGTGCTGGTGAGAACGTTGGTGTTCTGCTGCGTGGTATCAAACGTGAAGAAATCGAACGTGGTCAGGTACTGGCTAAGCCGGGTTCTATCAAGCCGCACACCAAATTCGAATCTGAAGTTTATATCCTGTCCAAAGATGAAGGCGGCCGTCATACTCCGTTCTTCAAAGGCTACCGTCCGCAGTTCTACTTCCGTACTACTGACGTGACTGGCACCATTGAACTGCCGGAAGGCGTAGAGATGGTAATGCCGGGCGACAACATCAAAATGGTTGTTACCCTGATCCACCCGATCGCGATGGACGACGGTCTGCGTTTCGCAATCCGT
>NZ_VTZO01000065.1:0-333 GCF_008369545.1 Pseudocitrobacter sp. 73
ATGATGGGGATGTCAGGCAGCTTTCTCGTTCACTTCGATGCGATTAATGCTGCGGTAGGGATGGTCAAAACGTTCGTTATCAAACTGTTGGCTGCTGCCGTCGTAGAAGACGTGCACCTGGCGCAGGGCGACGATGCGTTCGCAGTAGCGCAAGGCGTAATCCACCTGATGCAGCGTGACGACCACGGTAATGCCGTCGTTCTGGTTAATGTCGCGCAGGGTGTCCATCACGATGCGCGCCGATTCCGGGTCCAGCGAGGCGATGGGTTCATCGGCCAGAATCACCTTCGCCTGCTGCATCAGCGCACGGGCAATCGCCACACGCTGCTGCTG
>NZ_VTZO01000066.1:0-1864 GCF_008369545.1 Pseudocitrobacter sp. 73
CGTATTATACGGGACCTCGCAACGGTGAGCGTAAAGCCGCGTTGCAACTGCTCTTTAACAATTTATCAGACAATCTGTGTGGGCACTCAATGATACGGATTCTTAACGTCGCAAGACGATAAATGAATACCAAGTCTCTGAGTGAACACGTAATTCATTACGAAGTTTAATTCACGAGCATCAAACTTAAATTGAAGAGTTTGATCATGGCTCAGATTGAACGCTGGCGGCAGGCCTAACACATGCAAGTCGAACGGTAACAGGAATCAGCTTGCTGATTCGCTGACGAGTGGCGGACGGGTGAGTAATGTCTGGGAAACTGCCTGATGGAGGGGGATAACTACTGGAAACGGTAGCTAATACCGCATAACGTCGCAAGACCAAAGAGGGGGACCTTCGGGCCTCTTGCCATCGGATGTGCCCAGATGGGATTAGCTAGTAGGTGGGGTAATGGCTCACCTAGGCGACGATCCCTAGCTGGTCTGAGAGGATGACCAGCCACACTGGAACTGAGACACGGTCCAGACTCCTACGGGAGGCAGCAGTGGGGAATATTGCACAATGGGCGCAAGCCTGATGCAGCCATGCCGCGTGTATGAAGAAGGCCTTCGGGTTGTAAAGTACTTTCAGCGAGGAGGAAGGTGTTGTGGTTAATAACCACAGCAATTGACGTTACTCGCAGAAGAAGCACCGGCTAACTCCGTGCCAGCAGCCGCGGTAATACGGAGGGTGCAAGCGTTAATCGGAATTACTGGGCGTAAAGCGCACGCAGGCGGTTTGTTAAGTCAGATGTGAAATCCCCGGGCTCAACCTGGGAACTGCATTTGAAACTGGCAAGCTTGAGTCTCGTAGAGGGGGGTAGAATTCCAGGTGTAGCGGTGAAATGCGTAGAGATCTGGAGGAATACCGGTGGCGAAGGCGGCCCCCTGGACGAAGACTGACGCTCAGGTGCGAAAGCGTGGGGAGCAAACAGGATTAGATACCCTGGTAGTCCACGCTGTAAACGATGTCGACTTGGAGGTTGTGCCCTTGAGGCGTGGCTTCCGGAGCTAACGCGTTAAGTCGACCGCCTGGGGAGTACGGCCGCAAGGTTAAAACTCAAATGAATTGACGGGGGCCCGCACAAGCGGTGGAGCATGTGGTTTAATTCGATGCAACGCGAAGAACCTTACCTACTCTTGACATCCACGGAACTTTTCAGAGATGAATTGGTGCCTTCGGGAACCGTGAGACAGGTGCTGCATGGCTGTCGTCAGCTCGTGTTGTGAAATGTTGGGTTAAGTCCCGCAACGAGCGCAACCCTTATCCTTTGTTGCCAGCGGTTAGGCCGGGAACTCAAAGGAGACTGCCAGTGATAAACTGGAGGAAGGTGGGGATGACGTCAAGTCATCATGGCCCTTACGAGTAGGGCTACACACGTGCTACAATGGCATATACAAAGAGAAGCGACCTCGCGAGAGCAAGCGGACCTCATAAAGTATGTCGTAGTCCGGATTGGAGTCTGCAACTCGACTCCATGAAGTCGGAATCGCTAGTAATCGTAGATCAGAATGCTACGGTGAATACGTTCCCGGGCCTTGTACACACCGCCCGTCACACCATGGGAGTGGGTTGCAAAAGAAGTAGGTAGCTTAACCTTCGGGAGGGCGCTTACCACTTTGTGATTCATGACTGGGGTGAAGTCGTAACAAGGTAACCGTAGGGGAACCTGCGGTTGGATCACCTCCTTACCTTAAAGAACCGTTCCTTGAAGTGTCCACACAGATTGTCTGATGAAAAGTAGCAGTAAAAAATCTCTGCAGGCTTGTAGCTCAGGTGGTTAGAGCGCACCCCTGATAAGGGTGAGGTCGGTGGTTCAAGTCCA
>NZ_VTZO01000067.1:0-450 GCF_008369545.1 Pseudocitrobacter sp. 73
GAGACTCGAACACACTTAAAGTGTGTCGTTTCAATTTTCAGCTTGATCCAGATTTTTAAAGAGCAAAACTTCGCAGCACACTTATACAGTGTACTCTGAAGTTTTCTTGTTTTTTGCAGTAAAGATGGTGGAGCTATGCGGGATCGAACCGCAGACCTCCTGCGTGCAAAGCAGGCGCTCTCCCAGCTGAGCTATAGCCCCATCGTAGGTCAATCTCTGTAACCGTAATTCGTTTTGAGACAAGGCGTGGGATGGCGAAGCATACTGAAGTATGCGAGTCATTCCGCAACGCAGTATCAAAAAGAATTTGGTAGGCCTGAGTGGACTTGAACCACCGACCTCACCCTTATCAGGGGTGCGCTCTAACCACCTGAGCTACAAGCCTGCAGAGATTTTTTACTGCTAATTTTCATCAGACAATCTGTGTGGACACTTCAAGGAACGGTTCTT
>NZ_VTZO01000068.1:0-2990 GCF_008369545.1 Pseudocitrobacter sp. 73
TAGCGACCATAATTCAGTTCCTGCTCGGTGGTCAGAAAATCGACGGGCATATAGGCCTTCCTGCCTGACGGTTATATATTAACAATTTCGCAACCGTCCGAAATGTTATAAATTATCAGACATACTAAAATGGTGCTGTTTATGTGTCTATTAAATCGATTTTTTGTTATAACAGACACCTGTTGTCCGATATTTGATTTAGGATACATTTTTATGCGCCTTTTTGGTTACGCACGGGTATCAACCAGTCAGCAGTCGCTCGATATTCAGATCAGGGCGCTCAAAGACGCAGGAGTGAAAGCAAATCGTATCTTTACTGATAAAGCATCCGGCAGTTCAGTTGATCGTCCGGGACTTGATCTGCTGCGCATGAAGGTGGAGGATGGTGACGCCATTCTGGTGAAGAAGCTCGACCGTCTTGGCCGTGACACTGCCGACATGATCCAGTTGATTAAAGCATTCGATGCTCAGGGCGTAGCTGTCCGGTTTATCGATGACGGAATCAGTACTGATGGTGACATGGGAAAAATGGTTGTCACTATTCTGTCTGCTGTAGCTCAAGCTGAACGTCAAAGAATATTAGAACGAACAAATGAAGGTCGCCAAGAAGCAATGGCAAAGGGAGTTGTGTTCGGTAGAAAAAGAAAAATAAACAGAGGAACGATATTAAATATGTGGAAACAAGGTTTAGGAGCCTCACACATATCAAAAACAATGAACATTGCTCGTTCAACAGTATATAAAGTAATAAATGAAAGCAACTAATATAAAAGGTTGAATATGGAATTTAATATTACTTCAAAGTCTAATCCGTTTGGCGATACAACAGCAGAAAATGATAAGAAAATGTTGAGCAGTGCTTTCATCGAAACTGCTGACTTTAGAACTTTAATTGAAACAGATGACCGAACTATTGTTGTAGGCAGACGAGGGACTGGTAAAAGTGCTTTATTCATTCAGCTAAATGAACATTGGAAGAAAGATAAAAAAATATTAATCCTAAGTTTTTCACCAGACGACACTCAAATAATTGGTTTTAGATCAATGTTGAAGCCATTTACAGGCTCATTCAATTTAGCTAGGGCAGCAACAAGATTATTATGGCGATATGCTATGTTAATGGAGATAGCATCATATATATCTTCTCATTATAAATTATCATCTCAAATTTCGACAGAAACATTGTTGAATGAGCATTTAAAAAAATGGAATGCTGCACAAGGTGATATTTTAAGAAAGTGTAGGGTTGTAGCAAAAGAATATTTAGATGAAAACAATTCTGAAGAATCAATTGGTGATCTTCAATTTAATTTGAATATTTCAGAAATCGAAGGCAATATAGTTTCACTTCTTGAACGCTCAGACAGGAAAGTTGTCATATTGATGGATAAGTTAGATGAAGCATATGAACCGGATAATATAGGGATCGGAATCATAGCGGGTCTGGCATATGCCTCAATTGAATTAAATCAAAAAGCAAAATGCATTCGCCCAATCATTTTTTTAAGGGATAATATATTTAGATCACTATCAAAGGAAGATCCTGACTACTCAAGAAATATAGAGGGGCAAGTCATAAGGCTGCATTGGGATTGGGCACAACTCCTAATGCTATCGGCTAAAAGAATGAAAGTAGCATTTAATCTAGATATTGAGAAAGATCAACGGGTTTGGGATAGGTGTACAGCCGATGATCTCAAAGGAAGGAATGGTTTTAAGCGATGCTTGCAATTTACCCTTTACCGCCCCAGAGATTTACTATCATTGTTAAATGAAGCTTTTTTTTCCGCATTTAGAGAGAATCGAGAAACCATTATTAACACTGATCTAGAATATGCAGCCAAGTCAATTTCCATGGCCAGGCTTGAAGATCTTTGGAAAGAGTACCAGAAGATCTTTCCTTCAATACAAGTTATAACTAGTGCATTCCGTAGTATTGAACCTGAATTAACAGTCTACACTTGCTTAAAAAAAATAGAAGCATCTTTCGAATCAATAGAAGAAAATGAAGACCCAAAAATAACTTCTGAAATACAATTACTAAAAGCAAGTGGGATCCTCCAAAGTTTGTATAGCGTAGGATTCGTAGGTATACGTGATAAAAACACTTCATCCTATTCATTTTGCCATGATGGACGAACCCCAGACAAAGGTTTTGAAAGCGGTGAAAAATTATTAATTCATCCCTGTTATTGGCTTGGTTTGAATTTAAATCGCAACGCTCTTGCTCCAGAGGAAGCTGAGGAAATAAATGATGAATATGATATCAATGTTGTTTCCGATAATTCAGCCATTAGAAATAAAACAATAGGTCAAATAACCACTCACCTGGATCAAATACCGACAGGAAATGAAGGAGCTAATGAATTTGAGCAATGGTGCTTAGATGCACTAAGAATTGTATTTGCATCCCACCTGACAGACATAAAGCCGCATCCAAACGGTAATGCGGTTCAGCGACGAGATATTATAGGTACCAATGGTGGAAAATCAGATTTTTGGAAGCGCGTGTTAGAAGACTATAAAACAAGGCAAGTTGTTTTTGATGCGAAAAATTTTGAAGAATTAGGTCCATCTGAGTACAGACAATTACAATCATATTTAACAGGACCGTATGGAAAATTAGGTTTTATTATTAATAGAGAAGAAAGTGAGGCGTTGAAATCAGGGAGAGATTTAGATTGGACAAAAGAGATGTATCAATCTCATAATTCATTAATAATAAAATTACCTGCAAAATATATATCTAAATTGCTGCAAAAGTTAAGAAACCCAGAGAAGCATGACGCTATAGATAGTCAGATGGGGAAACTTTTAACTCTATATGAAACATCATATATGGCTATTAAAAGTACTCAAAAGAAACGAAGAAAATAGCATCATTTGCCTCATATGAGGGGGTTCCTGAAAAGGAACCTCCTCATATTTTGTGATAAATCAATAATATATATCCTTAGCGTACGTTTTCGTTCCATTGGACCTCAAACCCC
>NZ_VTZO01000069.1:0-3252 GCF_008369545.1 Pseudocitrobacter sp. 73
AATTGTTAAAGAGCAGTTGCAACGCGGCTTTACGCTCACCGTTGCGAGGTCCCGTATAATACGTTTTCCTCTTTCAGAGTCAACCCTATTTTCAAGGATTTTTCTCTTCAACCGAACCGGCTGTTGCCGTGTCAGTGGGAGCGCATTATAGGGAGTTCTCGTGAGGCTGCAACCCTAAATATGCGGTAATTTTACTGAATGCTGAAATCCACAGCAAAACCCCGCTTTATACCAATTTATACACAGAGTTATCCACAGACTCGCGTATTTTCTTGTCGTTCGGTCTCCACGAAGACGATCGTTATGCGATAAAAGAGATCCTTTCCATACTCTATATAGAGGAAACCCAACCTCGTGGTTGGGCTGCTGCGTTTCAGGATCGCTGGGTTAGAGCAAGATCTCATCCTCATTTAATAGATTCTCCAGGCTATCCAGCTCCTGCCGTAATAGACTTCGGTTCGATAACTTGTTCTGCGCCGCAACTGGCAGGTCAGTGATACTGAGAATGCCTTTACTGGTCAGCACATAGATCAAGTCCTCCAGCACACGAACCAGTTCAAGATCGCTTTTTTGCAGCCCCGCAAGCAGCGCCTTCTGATGATTCTGCCAGTGGTTGATTTCCAGCGTGGTTTGTTCAGATTCTTCGGTCATTCCTTCGAACGGTTGAGTATCTACCCGCACCAGTGTTCCCCGGGGATTACGTTGTAAGTAATACATCTTATCTCCTGAAAGAGCAGCGCCACGTCGATGACGTGGCGCTGGGTCGGGTTAGATGATGATGGAGGTATTGTCCGGATTAGCCAGCAGACTGTTGATATCCGCCGCCGAACACCCTTCGACGGTGATGCTCATATTGGCGCCATTAGATATCTGACCGTTGGTATTGATCTCAATAACCGCGTTGCCGCTGTTGTCCTGAGTAACCTGAAGGAAATTATCGAGGTTATCGACGTGTTCCCCCAAAAGCTCGCTCAGGTCGATACGATCCCCCTCTGCAACGTTGAAGTCTTTAATCACATCATGGCCGTCATCGCCTTTCAGCCAGGTGAAGGTATCACTACCCGTACCGCCGTGAAGGATATCGTCGCCTTTACCACCGGTTAGGGTGTCATTTCCGGTTCCACCATAGAGAATATCGTCCCCGAGTCCGCCGTTAAGGATATCGTTACCGCCACCGCCGAGCAGAATATCATCGCCTTCACCGCCGTGGAGGATATCGTTACCCGAGCCCATAGCACCAAGTTCATCGCTATTCTGTACAACGTAATCCGCCACTTTGTCGAAAGTGAGATCGCCCACGGTGGTTCCCATGTGGCTGGCAAGATCGGCCGAGCTATCAAAACCATCGCCAATCAGAATGTCGTCACCTTTACCGCCAAACAGGACATCATCGCCGCTGCCGCCAACAAGAATATCGTCGCCGCCACCGCCATAGAGGATATCGTCGCCCTGCCCGCCGAACAGTACGTCTTTACCTCCGTCATTCTGAGATTGGTCGAACTCGGCAGGATGTTCATTAATGTACTGGGAAACATGGGCTACATCGAGATCGTTAGCGCTGACACCCAGCTTGCTGGCAACATATTCTTTAATAGCGGCATATCCGTTGCTGTTACCGAACAGCACCATGTCGCCAAAGAGGATGTCATTGCCAGCGTTTCCGTGCACCGTATCCTGTGCGCCCGCCATCTGTACGTTATCACCGCCCAGGATCGCGTTAGCCAACTCATCCGCCGCAATGCCCGACATCACATTACCGTCGGAGTCATACGGTTTCAGGTCATTTGCGCCAATACCATTGTTGATGCCGATGGCTTCGACGTTGCTGCACGCCGCCATAAGGAGTGCAAAAGCGGTTAAGGAGTTTGATGTCGTGGTGCTGCTCGTCGAGCTACCAGAACCATCACGCGTGGAGATTTCGTATCCTCCTTTACCATCTGCGCGAACGACACCAATACTGCTCCTTGTGCCCCCATTCCATGAATAAACATTCCCATTAGCGTCAATTACCGTTCGATTCGTCCCATTGATATTCATGGTGACGACCTGCCCTTCCTGGTAATTAATTTTGCTCATATCAAGCGTGACAACGTTGTTTGCGCCACTTCGCCCATCAACATCCACACTGGTCCGTTCATCGCTCTGGTAATACGTCGGCTTACCATCCGTAATAAAGTACGTCAGGTTTTCACTATTTTCCGAACCCACCTCGTGGAACCAGTTTGCCGCCGTTTTAAAGGCATCTTCATAGTTTGTTCCGCCACCGCTGGTCATTTTTGCCAGCGCATCAGTAAGCGTCTTCAGCGCATTAGGGTCACTAAGATTAACCGATACGGCATAATTCACCTGGGTGTCGAAATCGATCAAGAGGATCTTAACTTCCCCAGCCCCTTCCAGTTTGGCGTTATTTGAAAGGGTATTGAAGACTTCGGTTAGCGATTTGATAATCGCTTTCACATCGGTAGAGCCCACACTACCGGAACTATCTACAACAAATGCAATGTTATAGTTCTGGCCCGGTTCCTGCTGGAACCCTTGAGTATCGGCGATAATGACATCACTGGTGCCGTCTCCCCCTTCAATAACGTTATCGTACTCATTCCCGGTAATAACGTTCCCGGTTTCAATTGTCACCGGACGTTCAGCAGAGCTACTGGCAACGTTACCCGCTTCATCCTGGACAGTGATAGATGCGCTGACTTCTGGATTTTTCATCAGATTGTCAGCCGTGAACTCAGCTTCCCAGAACAGGTTACCTTCACCATCCTCCTGTACGGGCACCTTAACGACGGTATCACCGACTTGCACGTTAACGAAATCATCGGTTGTGGCTTCGCCCGTCACGGTACCGGTGACTTTGATTGTGGGTGAATCCTGACCAGGCAGCTTGTTTGTTTCTGCGAAACTTAGGAAATCATCGCCGGTGATAGGATCAATAGTGACGACTACGTTGATCGAGGTATCGATCTTGACCAGTTCGTTGTCACGCGCCGTCGCCTCGTTCCCAGCTTCATCTGTAATCGTGATAGTGCCGTTCACTTCCGGATCAGCCAGCAGGTCACAGGTCTTCACCTCCGTGCTCCAGGTCAAATCGTCCTGCACTGTGGCTTCATAAGGCTTACCGTTAATCTCCAGATGCACCACATCACCCGCTTTCGCGTCGCCGCCCACGGTACCGCTGATGGTGGTGTACTCGGCCTTCGCTTCTTCAGCGTTGATCCAGCCGTCCCCTGCAATGACATCAATATCCAG
>NZ_VTZO01000007.1:0-76383 GCF_008369545.1 Pseudocitrobacter sp. 73
AATACATAAAAACAAGAGTAGCCCAGCAACCGAAGCGAGCGCCACAGGCGTCACTGGCCTTCTTCTCTGTTGCCGACCACACGCACTCCCCTGTTGCCGCCTTGTAAAGCTCTGCCGTAGTGACATTGCTCTCCAAGTAACTTGGCAGAGGATATGCTGAGCCCATGCCAGCGGATAGTAAGAACTCCCAGACATCACTCGCCAACCAGTTTTTCACCACATACAGCTCACCCCCATCTTTCGTCTTAATGACGCGATCTGAGCTTCCTCGCTGTTTTGCAATGTTGGCCGCACGAATAGTGCTTTCAGCATCACGACTGCCCAGCAAAAGGCAGACTTTCTGTCGAACCTCTTTGGGAAGCTCTCGCATATAAGCTGCCTTCGCTCTTTTGGCAGAGGTGATTTTTAAATCCTGGCTACACTGGCGGGCCGTGGAGTTGGAAAACGTAGGCAACCCCCTCCCAGTAAGGATTCGGCCCGTCCAACTCTGCGAGATCCCAGGCTTTGCTAGAACGATGGTCAGAGGAAGGTTTTCCTTCGCAATGAAACGCTCCAGCTCGGCCAGTTTCTGATCCGCCAGCCACCTTACCTCTGGGCTTTCGATCAGTGTGTCAGTGTGCAAGATGAAGTGGTGCTGGCTGATGGTCGCCCCACTCCTTACAGCCCGGATCAGGGCCATCAGGAACAGGTGCAAGACCGTTTCAGAATCTTTACCACTGGAATAGCCGATCATCATGGTCCACCCATCAATTAAGGCCGTGTGAATGGACTCAACCGATGACGTGATCAACGATGACAGACTGGTTCCTCTACTGGCATCAACGAAGTTCAAATCCTCGTTATCAGTCAGTTCTGACCAAACAGAATCCCACTTATCCCCACGCAAAAGCACTGGGATGGGTTGTTCTGATAGATCAAAGTTTAATGTTTGTTGCATAGGGCCTCCTGGATTAGCAGGGTGCCCATCCCTTCCGGGAAAGCACCCCGGTAGGGTTAAAATTGAATCCTGGCTATCAGACCTGAACTAGCTGCTACTCGACATCTGGTTGTCTTCGTATTGCTGCTTGGCCTGTTTCACCAGATCAATGTCACCGTCTTGCAGCTTTTGAATATCAAGCTGTAGACGAGCCTTGTGTTTCAACAGTTCAGCGACCGCATTATCAATGTGATCAATGAGCGATTGGTTTTTTTGGATGGTGTAACTGTTGAGTTCATCGAGCAGGGGCCATGCAACACTCGAATGAGTGTTGAGCAATGGGTACTCTGCTTCGATCTCACAAACCACACCGTTTGCTCCTTCTCTGTAATGAGGGAACCCGACACGCAGACCGATACGACGATCCAGCGCTGCATTTACAGTACATTCCAAAGAAGTTCGGTTTGAAAAAACATCGTTGACGTTTTTAGACATGCTATATCTCCGTTCAGTTTATGACGGAGCCCCCCTAACAGGAGGTGCTCCCGTCAGGGTTGATAATTTGCTGTTTGTTTTTGGCAGCCAGCTACCGCACTTGAGCGCCTAAGGCACTTTCCGAAGCACCCTGGGAAACCGAGATGCTTGGGAAAGCGCGGGGTTTCCCCCTGCGCTGATTACCCTTTTTAAGGGGCCGGTACGCCGATTTCTCGGCGCACTCAGGTTGAAGCTACACAGTCAAGAACCAACGTTTCATAGGGACGGTGATGTCTATCATCCCGTTTCCACATGGATTCTGGCCCCAGAATCTGTAGGTCGTCTCATAGAAGTCAAACTCAGACAAGGACTGAATCTGCGCTTCTGAGATCGGCTCAAATGGTCCACCGCAACCGATGTGCATATTGAGCCCATAATCTCGAAGCTCTAGCTCTCCGAGATTTAGCGTCTTCCCGCCCACACAAGCAACCAAGTTCTGGTTTCTGACGTCGCCTTCTTTGAACAGCAAAGCTGACTCATCGTAGCTCCCATATTGGTTGGTAAACTTCACAATATGCCCGTGCTTAGGTGAGGTTTGTTCCGACAACTCTTTCAGTAATCGCTTTACGCTTTGAAATCTCGCGTACAGAGCTGGCGTAAACTGCCCAGAGTAGTTCAAGTTTGGGCAGATCATTTCAAGCATCTCATCAGGTACAGATTCAAGCCCCATTTGCGCGGCCAATGGCTTCGCCTTTTTCAGACCTTCCTCAAGCACTCTCTGATTTACAAGTTGTTCTAATGTGTTCATTTGACTCTCCACTTTCGAGAGAGCAATGCAAGCCGTCTCCGGACTTACATTGCCCGTTAACGGCTTTATTGGTTTATCCCAAGAGGTACGGAGCTACGCCAGTCAGGAAGCCCATGACTCCCAACACAGCGCCAACCACGCCCAATTTGATTGACAGTTGGACACTTTGATCCGGATGGTTCCAGAACCACTGCCAGACTTCCCAGCGCCTGGCTCTGCGAACCTCAAGATTTACAGTGTCTTTAAAACGAACACCCAGAGCATCTACCGCATCGTAATCCAGCGCGACCGCCAGCTTTGTGATGGATAAATTCCCAGGGTTGCCCATCGCATACCGGAGAACCTTTGCTTTGGTCTCTGGGTTTACGATCATAACCGGCTCCCTCCTGAAAAAACGGGTCTTGTCTTTTCGCTTGGAATCCATGTTGCGGTTATGGAACCTGGCAATGCAGTGTTGAAGGCCTGAATCCTCGGGAGGTAAAGGCACAACAGTTTCGATTTTCATGATTACTCTCCTTTCGGATAGGCCGGAGCAAAGGCCTTTCGGCATTGCCCCGGTGAGTTACTAATGAACCAAAGATGAAGTGACCATGATTGCGTCTCCGGACATCATTACCGGGAGATATTCGCAAGGCTCATGGCCGCAGCTCTTTTTAGTTCCGTTAGGTGAATAGACAGCCAATTGACCATCCATAATGTTGAAGGGCATCCCCTGTTTTTTCGCTGCCGGTGACAGCTTGAGAGTGCCCTTTGCGTCAACCAATGCCGTTGCCCAATGGAAGTCTTCACCACCGATCACCGGCTGTGATTCATCCACGACTTCGACCATGATTGGCATCATTCCAACCCAGCTCCACAGGCTGTTCCCTAATGCGAGGGCTAAAGCCTCGAACGCGGGAAAGACTACCGATTGCCCGAGAATCTGGTGGGCAATAGTGTCCGACAGACCTTGGATGAGTTCCTCTGGTATCCCTTTCACTCGACAATGTTCTGTCGGTGTAAAGATGCGAGACAACTCCGGCTGTTCTGGATGAACAATGAAAGGTTCGGTACTTCTGCATTTTGCATAGTCCTTACCTATGGTGCCGCAAAACTCATCGTCGCCAGTCAGAAGCTGGCGAGAGAACCCCTTGCCAGCAGCTTTGTCTCTCAACTCCTTCTCAGCCAGATAGTCAAATGACTTCCAACGTTCAGAATCGAGCGGAACTGGCTCCAGGATGTCCTGTATGCGACTTTCCTTGGTGCGAACAGGCTGAACCTTCTCAAGTTCAAACCCGTCGATCCCGTGGGAAAGCGCAACAACACAAAGACGCTTGCGGCGCTCAATAACCCCAAACTCATTGCCGTCGAGAATGCGCTCTTGTAGGGAGTAACCCAACGAAGAGAGCACCGAACGAATCACTTCCATCGAAGCGGTGTTCTGGTACTCAGGCACGTTCTCAATCAGCACAACGGCTGGGTTTAGCGCTTCTACGAATTGCAGGAAGTTGAAGAACATGGCACCTGCCGCCTCATGCGATTCGGCAAACTCCAACTTGTTCTTACTGCGACCTGACTTTGACGCGCCGGTACACGGTATGCCCCCCATCAAAACATCCACCTGTGGTGGGCGTTTGCTGAGATTCACAGCCTGGATTGGCGATTCGATAACAATAGAATCTTCGTTCCAAAGCTCCGGGTTATTTGCCAAAGACGAATCGAGATATTTCCCTTCCATCTCCACGGCCACAGATATGGCACTGGCAATTCCCGCCTTGTGAAAACCGGCGTGAATCGCTTTATCAAGCACACCACCCCCATGAAAGAGGCTGCATACCGAAAGCGATTCTCCATTCTCCAGCTTACTGATAAGCCGGTTGACGCGCTCGATCACTCGCTCTTGTTGATGGTGAGCAGAGATCACAATTGCGCCGTTACGGATGAACACGCGGAGCATCTCTACACCGTCAAAAACGGTAGCAAGCTCCTGCACGGTCAGATCGATGATTGGAGACACCCGGCCATTGCGCTCGCGCTTACTGATGGTGAACTTACCCTCCTCTTTGACGCGAAGCACAACCTGGGAATCTTTCAGCTCCAGATCATACTTCATGCCAGGATAGTAACCTTCACGCAGTAGCTTTTGGCCTTCCAGCCAGACGCGCTTCTTGCCTCGATGTTCTCCTAACTTGGTGTTTACGATAGTAGCCATGAGCTCTCTCCTTTCGGTTGAGAGGCCACTACCGTCCCAATCGGGAAGTAATGGCCCCGATGGGTTTAAAGTGGTTCTCAGTTCACAGCGATGCCGTGAGACTGAATGGCATTAGCAAAGCCAGCCATTTGTTCAGGGAAGGTGTAGCGGTTGATGTCCTGGCTGCGAGCCAGATTGACATGCACCTTCTTCACCTTCGTTTCGTCAGAGTCGTACTTTTCAAGCGCCAGCTTCTCAGCTTCTTCCGGATCTCGGCCCAGCGAGTAGGCGTAAATCACAGAGGTGAAGCCAAGTCCTGAGCCGAATGCGTAGACTTGTTTCTCGAAATGGACGTCAGCGAAATAGATGCTGAATCCGGATTTGAGGTTATGTTTTTCCATGATGCACTCCAAATAGTTTGGGGGCGCACCACGTCCCGAACCGGGCGGATGCACCCGGTTTAGGGTTAGTAGATTGCTCAAGCTGTTACGCCAGCCTGAGCCTTTATTGCTTCAAGCACGATCTCTGCTTCCTTGATAGAACCAGTGCTGTACAGCTTATGCAGCACCCGGCCAAGGTTCACAGAGATCTTTTCTTTCACTTGGAGATACTTGACATAGAAGTCATACAGTTTCTCCGCCTGCTCAAGGTGGGACATGCTCTCAACGGGAATGGTATTCCCTGGATTGCAGTACCACTTTCCGAGCACCTTTTGTACAAATCCCTCTTTGTCTCCTACGAACTGATTTGTGCCAAACACCCCACTGGTTGGTGAGCGTTGAATAACAGAAATCGGATTCGCAAAGCTGGCAAGAGTAGTCATAGTTGTGGCTCCATGTTTGTCAGGGAACCACCAGCCCGAGGGGCAGTGATCCCCCAAGGGTTATGTAGAATGCTGTTTGTTTGGGGAGGCCAGCTACCTCACTATTCACTCTCGACAGAGAGCAAAATCTTGCTTTCCGAGGGGCACAAACTTTCACATGTGAAAGTCGATGCCACTGGGAAAGCAGGGGGTTAACCCCCCGCTTTAACCCGCGCTAAGCGGTTTAGGATAGACTTCACGCCTTCCCTTACTCCAGATGGATCGTAACCTGCTTCATCGCAGCAGACCACAAATGAGAATGGATGTACCTCATCGGACATCACCCAAGCCATCGTTTCCTGCTTGATTTCACTTCCAGCTCGACCATCAGCAAGGACTCTAAGGCTATGCCATAAAAGCCCATCACGTAACTGCCTTACCTCATCATCAGTCCATTCAGGCTTTGGCTCAAATGGAATGACTTCTGCGGTCTTCGGCTCTTCATCCAGGAAGAAAAGCGGCAGCTCAAGCTGGTTTTCCTTCTGGATCATCTTCACTGCATTCATGGTGACTCCTTTTACGGGCACCATGCCCCCACAGGGGCATGAAGCCCCCAGTGGGGTTACAGTCATAGTTACTTCACGCCTGCCAGTTGAGAATTGATGTTCTCTTCCAGCCAGCCTTGAAGCGATTCAAGGTCACGTTTGTCTTCCGTATTGCTGGCTTTACGTGCATCTTCCGACACAGCGCTCAACATGGCGTTAGCCTCAGCAAGTGATTCAACATTGTTCCCAGGGAACACAATCGTTTGACTGTGATCTTTCATGGTCTTCTCCTTTGAGAATGGAGGACCGTCTCCCATCAGGAAGAGCGGCCCCGTGGGTTAAAAGTAAAAATCCTCCAGCTCTTCATGGTCAGGCTTTCGCTCAACTGGTCGAAGCAACTCAGCTTCATCAGCGAACTCAAGCTCAGGATGAAAAGCAGGATGAAATCCTCGATGCCAGACTGGACGGTCATTATCGAGGTCTAAGTAGCAGTGCCTCCCACTGGCTGGGTGATAGCAGTAAAGCCACTGTCTACCACTAACGGTAAACGGCTTCTCTGCACCTCCACATGCCGGTACAAGGTTATCTGCTGCTATATGCGCTACAGCATCCATAGGATCAGTCCTCATCTTCGTCATCACGAACACAAAGATCACGAGCAACTATTTCCGCAGCTATCAACGCATAATCGTTGCCCTGCCAGAACCACCGCTCCGCCAGCTCATAGGCTTCGCTGGAAGGTTCGCCATAACCATGAGCCACCACGTAATCGTGGAACACTTCATGATCAAATGCCTTGCCATCAGCTTCCATGAACCAACCGACAGGGCACTCCAGAATGCGATGCCTTACGACATCTCGCTCTGAATACCCCTCTCTGACGGCTTGCTCCAACATTTCCCGCGACATACCAGGAGGAGTGATGATCTCTATGCTGATCCCGTCACTTCCTGCAAGATTGTCCTCGTATGGAAGACCGGCAAGTGTAAGGTGATTGCGCTTGCACCAGCCGATGGTCCGAAGTATCCGACTTTTGTCAGACTCCCTGGCCGTGTATCGGTTAAGCTGCATAGCCACCTCCAGCACACTCCCCATCTTCGATTTCACTTCCGAGCTCGACCATTCCAATCAGGTCAAGCTGGGTCATGTCCGAATCCAGAGAGCAGTCAATTGCTGACTGAATGATGCCTTTGTGGGCCAAGCCTAAAACGGACTTAATAGTCGAAAGCAGAGACTCGGCTTCGCTCTCGATTTGCTCCAGAATGTCTTTCCATTCCCAGTGCTCAAACGGTTGCCAAACGACCAGATCCTCAGGCTCGTCTCCCCGTTCGACACACTCAGACAAATACTCATAAGCCTTGCACCAATTCTCTTGTTGGCCCAGTTCACTGAGCACTAGAGCGGTAGCATGACCGTATGCGATTTGTTCAACTTTGGTATTGATAGACATAGTGTTTCTCCTCGTAATGGATAGAGGAGCCCCACCCGCAGGAAAGGCTCCTCCGGATGGGTTAAATTTCCAAGGTCACATCGGTTTTTGCTTTAGCGCAGCAAACCAACACTTCCCCTTCTTTGACAAATGCGATGGGCGTCTCGTCATAGGCCACTTGACCTTCGAGTAGACGAACCCGGCACATGCCACAAAAGCCACTGCGACAATGCGTTTCAACAGTGAGGCCTTTGCTTTCGATTTGCGCCAACAGCACATTGTTGCTGGCTTGAAGTTGTACGTTCATGGTCACGCTCCTTTGTTGTTGATGAGCGCGACCAATCCCCTCCGGGATGTCACGCCCCGGTTGGGCTACTCAGCAAGTGCATAGACACCTACCTCGATGCGAATAAAGAACCTGGCATCTTGAAGAACTTGCCTGACCTTTGCTTGCCAGTGGTTGTTCTCTCGATGCTTTGCGTAGGGTTCAATCTCTTTGTAAATCTGCTCCAGCTTCAACGTTTTCCCCTGTAGGGTTCGGCGTATTGCAGCTTTCCACGTAGTCGAAACCATATTGGTTGCTCGACGGTGTACGGCAGCAAGAAGACAGAGCGATGAGGCAACGTCGTTACGACGAAACACCAACAGCTTTTCATGGGCGATACGCACCAGCTTCCCGGAATACTGAGTTCGGTCACTCACACAGTTGTGCTGTGTTTTGATGATCTCATCCACCAGCTTCCCAGGTGCGATACGTTCCACAAGGCTGGACAGGTTGAAATAATCCCCATCGCGCCTCAGGTTTCCCATGAGGATTCCGTAATGCCCTCCTCGCTCACAGGCGTCATGAATATTCATAACGGCCAGCTCAAGGGCTTCAACGAACTCAGGCAAATTCATGCGGCTCATATCCCATTTGTTGGGCTCGCCCCACTGCTTACCTGAATACTGGATCATGTCCCAGTAAGGAGGGTGCCACCAGATCAGGTGTGCAGGCTCTCCGAGGAACGAAAGGAAGTCATCCCGCAACAGGTTGAACCCCTGATGCAAGTCTGTCCCTTTGAAACGGACACCAAGTTCATTGGCAACGTCGATGCTAGAGCCACCCCCAACACTTGGGTCTGCCACCAGCCCGTTCGGCTTTCTCATGTAAGACTCAATGAAGTCTTTAACGATAAAGCCCGAGCAGTTGCCTCGGTACTTGTTGTTTCCGTAAGGCCCCCTGTTTTCGTAGGAGCATACTGATGATTTGAACATGGCGTCCTCCATCATAGATGGGGCGCACCATGCTCCCATCAGGGGCCGGTTCGCCCCTGGTTAGGGATTAAGATCAAGCGTTATCTGCATACCACCAGCTAAGGCGATTGCAATCACGAAAGAAGGTTGCTTCATCAGGAGCCTTCATCATGACCACATCACCTTCGCAGTAGGTGCATAGCTCAAGCGTTGCTTCATTTTTCCAAAAGGCACTGCACCCCGATTCTTGATACACAACCTCCCATTTGGGATGTCGCAAGTACCGATGGAAGAAATCGAGAGTGTCACCATAAGGGAAGTTGAAGCGCTCCATCACTGAACCATTTTCTGTCAGTTCAGGTTTAACCTTGCCGGTTTTCAAGCGCTTCTTGATGATGCGCTGAACCCAACGAAGTCGTGCAAACAGCCGATTGGTGTCTTTCTCGTACCACTGGGGATTACGCTTGCTCCAGTAGAGCTTGGCGAAGATTTCCCCGGACAAATCCTTCATCTGGTTTTCGTTGAGCTCATCAAGAAAACGTCGAGAAGGTTTGTCGTAGTCAAGAACTGCTTCCAAAGCTGATAGGTTTTTCATAGGGACTCCTTATTGCGATTGCGGAGCCCCGTCCCCTCAGGGCTATCGGAGCCCCATAGGGTTAATTAGGGTTAATGGTTGAACGGCGATTTATCGAGGGTTGGTGAATCGAATGGCTTTACCAACGAAATCGGCCATCAGTCGATTCCCAGTAGAGCTGAAATAGCTCTGCCACTCTTTCCAACCACCAACGGATTCCACCGAGCTTGGAGACTCGAAGATACCCCAGATACGCATTTCACAACCTCGTTGCAACACTCGGTTTACCTGGTCAACCAAGTATTCCTTGTTCTGCAATGAAGAGAGGTTGCAAGGCATCTGCATGATCAGCTTTTCAGCTTGCTCGAAGTCGATTTTTTCAATCAACCCCGTGCGGGTATCCACAGAGAATGGAACCACCTGTTGACCGTGGTTAGACCACAACCAATGGGTGATATAGATCGGATTAACGCCAACTTCCGCTGGCACCAATACGCTGCCGCAAGACCGCAACAGCCAGACCAGACGTAAACCATCGAATCGATCCAGAGACTCCACATCGGTAGTGATGTCATCCTGGTAGATTTCAGGCAGCTTATGTTCGGCGGCGAGAGAGATCATTACGGATTTGAGATTGTTCAGATGAGACATGTGTGCTCCTTAAAGTAACTTGGGCACACAGAGCCTGTCAGGCGCAGTGCGCCCTTAGGCTGAGGTTGAATGCTGTTTGTTTTTGGCGACCAGCTATCGCACGTTTCGCCCTCAGAGAGGACAAAATTCACTTTCTCAGCAACCCTCAATGAAGGCCTCTGAGAAAGTGGGAGGGTATTCCCTCCTCACTTTGATTGTTCCACGAGAGCTGTGTGAACAGGAACGCTCAAACTGCCCTTTTCGGGTGCAAAGCTCAAAGACGCATCAACTGCCCCGTCTTTTCAGTTCTTCGACCAGATGTTCAGGCACCTTACTCGCAGTACAGGCCAGCAATACATCGAGGCCTACCGGCTTGTGAAAGCGCTTATTTGACCAGGAATCGCCAACTGATGACTTTGCCCAGTCGATTGCTTGCCCAAGACTGTGGAACTGCCGCCTGCCTGTGTATCCCATACGACTATCCAAAGTAACACCCTGGAACAGTCTCCAGTACATCGGAGGAATGCGCTTAGCAAGCAGTAAAAAAGGCGTCTCCGGCACTGTAGCCCTTCTACCTTTGTTCCGATGATACAAATCCAAAGATGAATGGAATTGGTTCATAGACTCTCCAAATAAAAACGGCCACCCCCGAAGGGATAGCCGTTTGTCGTTTCACTTCCTGTTAAGCTGCAAAAGCAGTCAATGACCGCTCCATCAACTTAAACAGTGTGCGTTGCAGAGCTGCCGCATCATCAATGACAATGTTCTTTTGGAACAGTCCTGACACTGCGGTAGTCTCTACCCCTATGCCGATCACCTCAACATCGCTTCGTTCACAGAGGTCAATCACTGAGCGACATGCCGGGGCGCTTTGAGGCTGCCCGTCAGTCACTACGATCAACATTTTTCGCTCTTCACGGGTCTTGGTGAGTTCAAAAGCTGCATACCACATAGCTTCCGCCATAGGCGTACCGCCAGTTGCTTTGAACCCAAACCGACCGGCCCGATTCTGAACCGTATCTCCATGCTTCACGACACTGAACACTGGCTGGTTCCGGTTGCCACCAAAAAAGGTGACTGCCGGGTTTACGCCGGGTATTGCTTCCAGAGCCATCGAAATAGCCAAGGACGCTTCCCGCGCAATGTCTTGACGCTCCTTTCCATTGGCGGCCTTGTAGGCCATCGAGGAGCTCATATCAACCAGGATGTGAACCGCCGTATTAGGGCGTTTCTTGGCTTCCGGCTTGAGGAATACGCGGGTATCACCCGTCACTACACGATGTAGTTTCCGAGCATCCACACGCTTCCCTGATCGTTGGTTACGGTGAGCAACTCGCTGGCTGGCCTGGACCAATCCGTAGAGCTGCGTTCTTATCTTTGAAGTGGTGCTCTTCACATCCCCTACCAGGCTTTTGCCAACAGCAGGGTTGTCCTGGGTGTTCACAGCAGAGCGAACAGTCATATAGCTACTGTCCCCCTTATCTTGAGCCACCCGGTTGAGCTCGGCTTTAAGTGCATCATGCGCGTCACCACGCAAATCACCGGCACCGGCATTCAGAACCTGCTGGAGCATTTTGGCCGCGTCTTGTTTCGCCGCGTCAGAATTGCCACCAGCCTGGCTTTGTCCTGCCTTGCTGCCACCATCAGTATCCGACTTGCCTTGGTCGCCCTGTCCTTTCGGATCAGATTTCCCGTTAGCATCGTCTTGCTTCTGGTCTTTACCTTGCTGATCACCACCATTGGCATCAGGCCCTTGGTTTTGATCGTTACCACTTCCGCCCTGACTGTTCTGAGGTTGGTTGCCACCAGCATTCTGCTGGTTGTTACCATCCTGACCATTCAGGGGCTTTTGCTCTTCTTTCTCCTTTTCCTCCTCGATCATCTTGATGATTTGGTCGGCCAAGGATGTCACCTCTGCGGTTGACTTAGTGTTCACAGCCTTACGCAGTAAAGCGTTCAGCCGAACAACAACACCCTGAGGGAACACGCGCTCGAATACGGGGGTAGCCGAATCGAGATAGGGTTGAAGGACGGATTGCCCTACAGCCTTGGTTTGCAACCAGTACAAACAAAACCCTGTCAGAATGGAGGCAGGGGCCTCTTTGTCTGTGACGTGCTCGTAATGACCAGCTTGAGCCATATAGCGAGCAACCTCATTCAGGGTCTGCGACGTACCGGGGAAGAGTTCCATCATGGCCCGTTCTATGCGGCAGTCCTCCAAAACGTTGGACAACTCAGCATGAAGACCTCTGCGGCGCTCAACACCAAAGTCCGTAAACCGGACATGGGCTGCTTCATGGGCCAAATACCCCCAGACAGCATCCATGTGAGGATAGTCGTCGGGGATATTCGGAACCACGATGGTCTTACCATCGGTGTATGCGTCATCGTTACCGATGGCGACTTTGACACCGAGTTTTTCACCATAGGCTGCGGCCACGATTGGTAGAGCGCTGTAAATGGTGCGTTTTTTGGACATATCTTTTCTCCTGGTAGGGAAGGAGATAGTCCACCCCTGGAGGGAATGGCTATCCCCTCCGGGTCGGTTTAGTTGAAGTGACTATTAGAAGAAATAGTCGCCATCGTCGTCAGTTTTAGGCAGCTCCTGGTTGAGAGGCTCCTCTGTCGGCTCCTCTTGGACAGGCTCTTGCTCTACCGGAGTTTCCTCAGGCAAAACCGGCTCATCCTCAACATCAACGCGCTCTTCTCGAACCACATCACCGGCATTGGATTCATCTTCCGATTCACCCTCGCCTCGTTCTGCAAAACTCTTGAAGAAGTTGTCGATGTCTTCATCCAGGTCAACAGCGTTACCACCGCTGTTAGTCTGTTCTGATTGAACAGATTCAGTACCACCTACCTGTTGCTGCTTGGTTTCGCCACCCTCTGTTGCAGGGATAAGCTCACCGGCTTTATCGCTTTTCTGTTCGGCCTTTTCATCTTTAGAACGGTCCCCCATCTGGGCTCCCGAACCGCCAATGTCATTAGCCATGCCCTCTACAGTAATCGAGCCATTGGCATACTGCTCGATGCGGTCCCTCTCGCTCATGATCAGCACTGCGGCCACGACCTGATAAAAGAAAGGCGCAACGATGTTTCGGCCATCGGCATGTTGCTCGTATCCCCGGAGGGTTTGGTCGAGCAGCTTGACCAGAGGGTTAAAAGCGCTGTTCAGGAAGCTAAGCCCATCCACCTTGTCGCGGATGTTACGGAGTGTCTGCCGAGTAGTGACCGCACATTGGTCTCGACCGGCCAAACGTTCCATATAGAACTTATTCGCTTCCTGAACCACTTCGGAGATGAGATCGTCACCCAAGCGCTCAACCTTGCGGTTAAGGCGTTTGGCGTTGGCCTCATCTTCGTTCACAGGCTGGATCATGAACACCTGGTACTCAAAGCCAATCCGCTCCTCGACCGTTTCCTTTGGAAGGGCTCCGGCACGGATAGCTCGTTCATACTCAGGGTTCTCCTGACACCATTCATCCACGGCTTTGTTGTAACCTTTGATGAAATCCTGTTTCAGTTGGTTAAACTGAAAGTTTATGTCATTCAGCTTGTTACAGATTTCATCGGTCTTGCTGACGGGTACGGCAAATCCGTTCATGAACGGCATACCGAATTTCAGCAGGAGGCGACGAGTTTCTGTTTTCAGGCGATGAAAGCCTTTCAGCTTAGCCGGATCACAGATCTTCTTACTTCCCAGTTGAGCTACTTTCTCAGGTGGAATTTCACCACCCTCGCCCAGCTTGAGATCAGATGCAGACAAACGGGTTTGTCCACTCCAGATGTCAAAGTCTACGTGGATAACACAGAGGCTTTGTAGATGGTTCACTTTAGTCATGATGCACTCCAAAAAGTTGGGGGCGCACCACGTCCCGAACCGGGCGGATGCGCCCGGTTGGGCTAGTAAATTAACGTTAATTTGCTGTTTGTTTTTGGCGACCAGCTATCGCACTTTTCGCTCTCCGAAGAGAACAAAATCTTGCTTTCCGTTGGAGACTCCCAGAATCCCCAAGGGAAAGCGGGGGAAAATCCCCCACTCACCAGTAGAACGTCTCTACTTCTTCCGGCAAATCATCAAGAGGAGCAAGCACGTCCTCATCAACAATGTACCGTGGCTTCACAGAGCCAGTAACCGTTACACGGCACCGCTCTGATGACTTCTCTCTGTACTGGTCAACATCCTCAGGCTTCACGCCTGACGCCTTATCAGCCAACAGCTTTTTGTAGTCTACCCGGCCAGCCGCTTTGTATCTCGTTACCATCACACCGCAGTAGTCGGCATGGAAGTATTCCCCCATGAGGGACTTCATGGTGTCGAGATGAGGCTTTTGCCTTTCTTGAAGCTCAGACAGTCGCTGTTTCAGCTCCTGAATCTCAGCATCATAGAGGCGGTATT
The DNA here is from genome assembly GCF_008369545.1 of Pseudocitrobacter sp. 73. Lineage (NCBI taxonomy): Bacteria > Pseudomonadati > Pseudomonadota > Gammaproteobacteria > Enterobacterales > Enterobacteriaceae > Pseudocitrobacter > Pseudocitrobacter sp. 73. Next base: position 13,984 of record NZ_VTZO01000007.1, read on the forward strand.
CCTCAGCAGCAGCAATCCAACGGTTGACCTCTTCACCTTGCGGTATGTACAGGTCTCTCTCTGGATCTTTGTCGGGCTCCTTCTTGTCTACTACCTGTTGCCAGAACTTTTTAGCCTCGGCCAAGATTTCTTGAATCATGGCTTCGTCTCGGAGTATTGGAAACTCCTGAATCTGACCTTCAAAGTAGAAGACTAACCAGCCTTGCTTGGCCCCCGTTACCAGGAGCTGGTGTTGCACCTGCGGGTAATAAAGCTGGTATGCCTTGCTGTTTGCTTTCTCAGCACAAACATCTTCCCAGACAGTCGCACTCGGGCTTTTCAGCTCGACGGGCTCCCCGTTATCTCTCAGGCCATCCAGGGAGGCCCTCATGAGCGGGTATTGAACCGATTCGACACAGGCGGGGAGCAGCATGTCATCATACTTCTCCTCGAAAGCGCGTCTTGCAGCATCTTCGTTTTCTATCCCCCGGCGAACCAGCGGATTAAGACTCAGATCGACTTCACGCGCATACCCAGTCTTCTCGGCCCACAGTCTCCATCGTGTTTTGTACGGAGACCGATTGAGCAGGATAGCGGCGTCAGTGGCTGTTACACCTTGACGCCGCCAATCAAGCCAATCTTCCTCTCGTTGCGATAGGTTGACTATTTTCATGGACCTCTCTCCAATGGTTAGGAGGGAGATCTCCCCCAGCGGGGGAGTCCCCCCCGTTGGGGTTAGTAGTAACTGCCTTCCGCGCCCTCCTCTTCTGTAACAGGGATCATGTCCTCGTCACTCAAAGGCGGCATTTCTTCGGCACCAGGTTCAGCATTTGCAGAACCACCAGCGGCGGACTCTTGCTCGTGCGCTTCCTGGTAGTCAGGTTTCGGAGGCTCCATTTGATCCATCTCCTTGTCACGAAGGAATTGAGTCGCATATTGCAGTTCCGAACCTTCATACCGTCCCTTCACATACTCATGCGCCGCAGACCATGCGTTTTCAGCAATGGCGCGATTTGCGAGTTTGGTTAGGATCGGGTCAAGCTCTTTGTGCTCAATAGCCAAAGGCTCTTGGCTTTGAACTTGAGATGGTGAAGGGAGATTGGCAATAGCCGGGTTAATGGCCGATGCCTGCTCCATTTCACGGATGCGTTCAGCTTCATCCTGGTCATAAATACCAGAGAAACCAAATGCGACACGAGAACACTGGATCAGCGACTTGTGCCGGAGTTGACGCTTGGTGTGCGTTTGCCAGGGGCCATCAACAGTGTAAGCACCATTGCGACCTTGACCCTGAAACGGTTCACGGTACACCTCATCAATGAACTCCTTGATGCGGATAGGGCGAGATCTGTCCTTACGGTAAATCACGCATTCAATCCACTCAGGGCAGTCAACTTTCGCCCCCTGCATTCTGACCATCTTGTCCGAATACACGAACTCGACGCCATCATACTGGGGATGCTCGTTGATGATGCGGCTCCAACCATCAACACCTACTACCGGAATGATCCCATTTTGCTTGTCAGGAAACGCATAGATTTCCCGAGTGAAAGGGTTCAAACCGTACTGTTCAGCCACGATCAGGAGCGTCATCATCTGCTCATCGGTCGGGGCACTTCCATCTCGCTGCTTGAATGCGGTCGCCTTCAAAGTTTCATAGAACTTTCGGGTGTCCACGCCAAACCGGCTTGCGATACGGGTTACAAGAGATTTGTTATCAGACATGGTGTTTCTCCAATTCACGAATGAACGGTTTGAGGACACCATGACCCCCTCGGGGCATGAGTGCCCCCGTGGGGTTTAGTAAGAGTTGGCGGTGTTACCCGCCAGCCAAGTGGTGCAGCCGCATGAACGGGATGTCATCATCCCAGCCATCAGGAGCGGGACCATAGCCTCCGCCCATACCACCTTGCGGTGCTGATTGCTGCACAGGAGCAGATTGCGTACCGGCTCCTGTACGTTGCCCTTTTTGGGGCGCTGCACGTTGAGAGTTGTCCTGAGGTGCATTTCCACGACCACCAAGCATCTGCATTTCAACGCAGTGTACTTCGGTGGTGTAGCGCTCGATTTGTTGGCTGTCAGTCCACTTCCGGGTGCGGTTGCTCCCTTCGAGATAGACTTGGGAGCCCTTTTTCAGGTACTCACCAGCGACTTCTGCCAAACGACCTTTAAGCACAATACGGTGCCACTCAGTATGCTCTCTTTGCTCGCCAGACTGCTTATCGCGCCACGTATCCGTTGTTGCAACGTTGAAGTTGGCAACGGCAGTTCCGCTTGGCATGTAGCGAATTTCCGGGTCAGAACCGAGATTACCGACCAGAATTACTTTGTTGACGCCTTTAGACATCATGACCTCCAAGTTATTTGGAGAGGGCCAACGCCCCTTTCGGGGAGCAAGCCCCCGTAAGGGTTAAAAAAAGTGATCCTCTTGTTCGGCGTCGATCTCTGCCAGGCGAATCAGCTCAGATACAAGGCCAAGCCTTTCTGCATCTGCTCTTACTTCGTCGTAGCTGAAACCAAACCGTTCAATGAGGGGTTTTAGTGAATCAAAACGCTCGTAGTCGAAGGTATCACCCTGTTCATCACAGAATGCCACCAGCGGCTTCTCTACGTTTGAAAAGTCATCCGCGAAACGCTGTTGCAGGTAAACCAACATCAGCAGGGGTTTGTGACCATGTTCCGGGCGGAGTTCACCAGCGCCTTCCAGCGTAGCTGGATGGATAGTGTTTTCGCCTAGTCCAGTGCTAACCCCAAGCTCATAACCGCTGTCAGTACGCATCAGCACACTGGGTAGCAAGTCATTTGAGCCTTCGCTCCGAGCAACCTCAAAGCCGATTAAACCGGCTCCTTTGGCAAAAACCCCAGCAACAAAACCTTTGAAGAGGTTTATGTCACCTGGAGGTAACTCAGAGGGCGGAGATAACAGCCAGTTGAGAGATCCCAAGCTGGCTGTTTGTCCGGCTGAAACATTCCCCCCTTCCAGCACCGTCTGTGTCTCTGCGTTTACCAGCACCTCATCCAGAAAGGTGTACCCCTGGCTGAGAAACTGTGACACATACTGGCTTTCTTTGTCCTTGTAGGACATTGGGATCGTGTCTGGGCCGTTAGCTTCAAAAGGTCCTTCGAGCTTTGTCTCAGACCAATTTTCAGCTTTCCCATCAGTGACGGTTCGGCGTAGCTCGACCATCGTGAATTGGCCTGGCTCCGAGGAGCTGGGCTCCCGGAGCAACTTGTAGCCAATGAAGACTTCTATTGTGGTTTCGTCATTGCCCCACTCTTTAGCAGTGTAACGACGGCACAAACAGTCATTTTTCTTCATGCGTCACCCCTTAGCGCCATTGGTCCCCGAACACATCCTTCGCAACACGCAGGATGGCTTCACGCTCCTCTTTGGCCGCACGGATAAGCAGAGCTTGATCCAGGGCGTATTCAAGAGCATTTGGGGCACCACGGAACGCTAGAGACAGTTTCGCCCAACGCACCAACGTCCGAGTGGACATGGTGACGCTGATCTGACCATCTTCACCGTTTTCGCCAAGAAACAGTTTGCGGACCTGATTAGCAATCCGAACCATTCCCTTCCGCACATTTTCCGGAAGTTTCGGAGTAACACGGCCAAGAATGCTGAGTTCAGCTTCCTCATCCGCATACCCTACTTTGGTGAAACGATAGCGATCCATAGCTGCGAGGTTCTGCATCATCACCCCCTGGTACAAACCAGAAGCATCACCGGACCCCGTAGAGTTACCAGTAACGACCACACGAAACATCGGGTGCGGCTTGATGATTTCCCCGCCATTCTGAGCGATCACAAGGGGACGCCCTTCAAGGACATCGTTGAGACCAGCCAGCTCGGCAGGGTCGGCCAAATCCACCTCGTTGATGAGGAGCAGATGACCTTCACGCATAGCGACTGCCAGAGGTCCATACATGAACTTCATGACAGGTGGTTGACCAGGCTTTTCCGCGACCAGAGCGTGATGTCCAATCAGATCTGTCAGCTCCATCCGCCCGTGGGCAGTGATTTGCTGAACAGGCCAGTTGAGACGACCAGCGATCTCGGTGATACCTGAGGTTTTGCCAGACCCGGTAGGGCCGGTTACGAACAATGCGTCACCGCCAGGCTCTTTGAGATAGGCCAAGACCTCTCGCAGAAACTCTTTGCGGAAAACGTAGTTGGTATCAGTGGCAGGGATGAAAGGGTTTGAACCGTCAGCGTAGCCGATGGCCGTTACCTTCTCCGGAATGCTGGGCATACCGAAAACCTTGCTTACTGAGAATTGAGAGTATTGAGACATAGGTGCGCTCCTATTGTGACAGGCGCACCACGTCCCGAACCGGGCGGATGCGCCCGGTTGGGCTAGTAAATTAACGTTAATTTGCTGTTTGTTTTTGGCGACCAGCTATCGCACTTTTCGCTCTCCGAAGAGAACAAAATCTGCTTACTGATGGTATTCACCATGAGTAAGAAGACTTTTAAGGAGCGAGGAGAGTAGCCTCTCCTGGAGGCCACTCCCTCAATGGACGAACATCACCACATCGTCGTTTTGACCAATGACCCCGGTTTCTTTGGCCCACTTCACTGCTTCACTGTGCGCCTGGTAGGAGCTGGAATACAGTTTCGGATCAAATTTCACCTCGCGTCCATCAGCCAGATAGATGATGCCTGCGTGATCGTCGTAAACATGAAGATTCTGTTGCATTCGACATTCCCCCTGTAGCTTGTCGTCAAAGCCAACTGACACCAGAAGACTTTGAGGACAAGCCACAGAGGCTTGACCAGAAAGAGAGGGGTTGCCCCCTCCCTTTGCGTTGACTATCAGCAGTAACCGAACGATTCAGCGATTCTCACGAAAGGACGAGAGATTGCCCAACCAGTAGGGATACACAAAGCGATGATAGCGATTTCCATGATGTTGCTCCTAAGCAAAAAGGGGCAACATCCCCGTCGGGGTATGGTTGCCCCGATGGGTTTGAAAGTGTCGAAGATTACTCAGCGACAGTTATTACCAAACAAGTTCCTTGCCCTTACGAAGGTAAGTCGGGATTTCGAGATAATCCCAGTCAGGTTCTTGTTTAGCGACTTCTTGAACTTGAGTTACCTCAGGTTCAACGACTGCTTTGGCTTGTTCAGCCTTGGCAGCACGTTCTTTGATGACGGCCTGTACAGACCGCATTGCAGGAACTGCGAATTTGTTCCAAAGGAACAAACCGATACGCTGGAACACTTTAGCGAGAACGATGAAGGAAAAAGCAAATGCCTTCGCGCCTACGTACAGTGCGCCCAGAGATGCAAGCAGAACTACAATGAAAGTGATGATGTGCATGGTGTTGCTCCTATGTAAAAAAACAGGGGCAACACCCGAAAACCGGGAGAAGCCCCCGGCTTGGGGTTAAGTAATGCCATACGGCATAAGACTAGATGCTGTTTGTTTTCGGAGACCAGCTATCTCACCTATAGCCGCAGAGCGACTAAGATGATTCAAATATAGCTCACCTTTGCTAAACAGAAAACGCTGTAACTGTCCATTTTGGGCACTTCGAGAGGTCAGGTTACAGATTGACCGCATTTATCCTTTCCAGTGCGTTTATCTGTACCTCAAATTTAGGAGTATCTCTAATGGCAGAAGCACAAGTAGCACTGGACACAAACAACGACCGCAGCAACCACTACTCTCGCCCTGTTTTCAAGCAAGTTCTGAAAGTAAACAGCCTCCAAGCTCAGCGCGTCATGGAACGCAGCTTTGAGCGAGTTTCCAACTCCCTGTTCTCCATCGACGTGATCCTTCGCATCATCGGTGAGCAGGACGAAATCGACCAGGTTGAAACCGTCATCCTGGAACACATTTCCAAGGTCTCCGAAGACCTGGACAAAGCTACCGCCCAGCTCAACAAGCTGATGGAAGACAACGGCATCGACATGATGCCCGGCTACACCAACCCGAATGAATACACCATCGAGATCAACTCTCCTCAGGTTGCTCAGTTTGCACACCTGATCCGCAAACTGGATACCCTGATGGGGATCGTTGACACTCTCTGGCTGAACACCGTACTGACCAGCAAGCAGCGCACCGACGCCACTTACCAATGGCAGCAACGCCTCATCAAGCTGGCCGGTCGAATCATCGGCATCGAGAAACGGGCTCGCATTTCCGCCCACAGCAAAGGCAAAGAAGGTGAAGTGGCCGAAGCCGCTCCGGAATCTGCAACCGGCGACAAGGAAATCGCAGACGAAGCCGAGAAAACAAAAGCAGCATAACCCAGCCCAAACCTTTGCCCCTCGCCCGAGGGGCTTTTTTTTGTCTTTTATGGTTGCATTTTTTGATGCTGTGATATTATCGAAGTAAATCAGATTCAACTCAGGTAAGAACGGAGAACAACATGAAAAAGGCTTTAATCACCACCGTGGCTCTGGCTGTAGCAGCTCTATCTGGCTGTGCATCCACCAGCAGTTACGAACCCACAGCGTACAAAACCAATCACAGTCGCGCTTACAACATCGCGGAGGCCGGTGGCCTGGTAACAGGCATCCAAGACGCTTCTGTTCCGCGTGACAAGCTGGAGCGTCTGACCGACACCAAAACGTTTGGGGCAGCCTACGTGCTGTCTGGCTACATGTCCCCTCAGCTCGGAATGACCGACTGGCAAGGTGGCTTGGTCAACCTTGCGAACTGGGCTATCGGCCCCAAACAGCATGGCGCTCGCAATAGCTTGATCGCTTGGATGCCTGCTAACGAAGCAGTTTCACCGGCAGACGCTCAGGCCAAATTTCTTTCACATGTGAAAGTTTCCATTGAGTCAGCGCTGACTGATTTGGGTGCCAATTTCACGCTTCTGTATGACAAAGATGGTCGCCTAACCTATCAGTTCTACAAGAATGAATGGGGTTGCCCGACGTGGGTGAACGGACAAAGTAAGGTAGCTGACATGTGTTCCGTTAAGGTGAAAATCGTGGAGCCTCGCCTAGGGTCAGCTCCTAATTTTGTCTCTGGCGTTCAAGGTACAGCGTATGCCTTCACATCAGGCCATGAGACCGCATACAACTTTGTGAATGTCGGTAATGGGGCAGCAAGCCATGCTCCTCAGCAAGCGATCTACGCAGCTATTAGCAAACAGCTACCAGCTTGGGCCTACCTCTACCTTGCTCCAAAATCGGTTGAGCTGGATAATGGCGAAAAAGTTGCTTTCCCTTACCTTCTTGATCAGGGAAAAGCAGAGTTATTTGTTTACCCAGAAGCGTAATCAATCTACATGAGAAAGGGGCCGAAAGGCCCCTTTTTTTATCCACCACCACCAGTTGGCGCGCCTGTTTGAGGGTCTATGCTGTTTGTCGCCTCTTTTCGCTTCGCGTCAATATCAATCCCTTCCAACCGCTCCAACGCCCTTTCCTGAGCATTCTTCCGCGTCCCGTCAATATTGAAGTCATTCCCTGCTCCAGTCAGCGAGTCGAGATTTATTGAGGCCGGATCAGGGAATTTACCGTTCTGCTGTAATATCCCAAGCCACTCATCCAAATTAATTTTGCTCCAATCAATTTCGGCAATTTTATCTAGTGGAATCCCTTCACACTGAGGATTTTTGGGGTCTCCAAAGTTCTGCCCCAATTGAGGGCGAACCTGTTCTTGTATAATACGAGAGAGCGGAGAATTGAAGCAGCAATACGCTTCTCTTTTTTCAATACAAGCGCCCAACACCTTAGATTTACAATAAGAGCCTACATAGGTGCAATTCTTGAGCGCTCTTTTGGCGTTCATAGTGAACTCTTCTTCCTCGCACTTATAAATCATCTGGATCATCACCATCGCAACGACATAGACGGTATATATCGTCATGGCAGTGCTAAGCCATGTTGTCGCAGTCTCCATCATTGCTTCGGCAGCTTGTTCAGATGCTGCGGCAGCCGCCTGCTCTGTTGCTGCATCTTGGCCTGCTGATTTCATGACATCCATCATCACTTCTTTGACTTGCTCTTTGAGCTGGTCAATGAGTTGATCAACAAACTGCTCTACAGGCTGGAAGAACGAATCAACAGCACCTGAAACGTTCTCTATATAACTTGTGAACGGTTTTGTGACTTCTGTCCACCCTTGAAGGGCAGGTTCCCTAAGTACCTGATAAGCACCTTTAAGCGCATTACCATCAGTCAGCCCCATCACTGCGCCATCGAGCTTTGGAACGGCCATTATTAGGTTCAGATAATCGGCAAGAGATATATTGGTTGGCTTTTCACAGCAATCAGAAACTCCCCCAACAGCTATCTTGCATTCGCCAGCTTCCCCTGCAAAAGCAGAGCAAATAACGTTTTCATCCCCGGTAGGATTGTCATCCCCATCTTGGCCTGTGCAGCTCATATCCTGCGTCATGAATTGGGCTGCATTGAGCAACGCAGTAGCGCGAGCAAAATCAGTGCTTTGTGTTTTGGTCAAATCAAGGCAGTCATCTCCCATGCAGCGTATAGGCCCACCGCACTGGTACTCAGTTTCCTTTTCCAAGGTCGGAACAGAAACATCTGTACCACAGTCATAAGTATCCTCGTGGACGTAGCACGTACCAGAACTTCCCTGAGCACCATCAACACATTTGGAACTGATGAAGCCGCACTGAGGGTTTTCTTCATATTTCTGACAGCTATCGAGATTCCCGCCCGTGTTTACCGGACAGTGCGTTTCACCTTGAGGGTCTGTCCAGCAGTCCATTTGCCCCTTATAAAAGTCATAGTCAGCTTTAACTCGAACCTTTTTGCATAGTTTTGGAATACCAGGCAAAGGTGACGGCTTGAGTTGAGATTCGCAAACTTTGATCCCATTGATGACTGTGCAGCCCGTAGCATCAGTCGGGTCATCTATACATGTGATCTCGCCTTCCGCAAAACCATCTACAACCCCTTTGGCTGAATCCATGCAGCTCTGTGGAGCCCACTCATCCTTGGTAATGGCTTTTGATGGGTCATAGCGTAGCTTTATGCGGCCAAAACCCTCACCTGCGCCAGTTACTGAAACGCGGATCTTAAACGTAACAACATCACCATCTTTCACATTCTTGAAATAGGGAGTGACATCAATATTAGGGTTTCGCTCCCAACTTGTTGACAATTCACATCGGCCAGCCGTTTCTGGAGGGAAATTGCCGTCAGGGCCGGACCATACTTTAGTTTCCTGACCTGATTTACCAACCCAAACTTGCATGTAGTCATCCCACTTGGCGTACTCAAGAGTTGCAGACACTATGGCGTCTGGATTACTGACTTGGACCCGCGTGTATTCCTCATAAATCGAACAGTTGCCACTCCAGTAGTCGTTACCAACTCGGCCAATCCACAACTCAGTACAGCCTTCTCCACAAGATTTGAGGTTATATGGACCATCATAGTGCTTCACCACAGAGGCATCGTAGTCATGGACAACCTCACAGTCCGCGCTTTGATCTACAACACGCTGACACCGTTCATACTCTGGAATGTGGGCGTTGATAGTATTCTGATTGATGGTTGTTTCGGCAGAACAATCCCCAAAGCCACCTGCGATGAGGTCCATATCCTCATAGGTCTTTTTGCTTAGATTTAGTACAGGGTCATTACTGAAATCAGGGCGTGATCGATTAGAGGCATCGAGAAGAACCTTGTATGCCGCACCAGAGATTGATGGATTAGCACTATTGGCATCACTCCACAGCGACCCTTTTGCATTATTCCCCACGCTGTCCATGTCATCGCCAGAGTCGTAAATGCCTTGCAGACCGCCCACATCAGGTTTATTGGCATCAGGGAAGTAATAACTATCAGGTTTATTGTTGGTCCCGCTCGTTCCGGGGAATAGATCATTGACATTAATCTGACTCCCCCCGTTCATTTGGAATTGACCGTCTTTCAACGTCGGCATAGAGATTGTGCCATCTTGCACAGTCCCCGAGCTCGACTTGAATGAGTTTGAGAGGTTTTGTCCGAAAGCCTGGGCCTCTTTACCCACCGCTGTGATGTCCTGGTCTTGGCTACCGTTAGCGTAGGAATGTATCGGCAGCGCAGACATGGTTACTGTCAACAGCGAGGCCACAGCTTTCATAAAGTAATTATGACTTCGCATTGTGTTCTCCATTTCAACCTTCCCATGCTATCTGAGAAGACCAGGGCGGGATTATACTTTTTGCGAGCAATTCGCATCTGTCGTCACGCCAAAAAACATCTCCATTCGAAAATCATCACTCCAGCAAGCGCATTTGATTTTTCGCCGCTTGCTGATTGACTTCGGATGATGCTGCGCCATGTTCAGCGCAATGCGACGAAACAGGGCAAACACCTCTGCTGCCTCCCTGTCACCAATCCGGCTCAGGTCTTCCCGATAGGTCACATCCAGTACCCAGTGCTGTTTGTTCTCGATGTGCCAATGCTGGCGTACTGCCTTGGCGGCTTGCTCCGGCTCTATCGCCAACGAGCTGACGTAGTATTGGGTGTCTAACGTGACCTTGCCTTTTTGACCGCGACTGCGCTCCACGGCGATAAGGCTTGTTATGCCGGGCCAAGCCAGTTTCTGTTCAGCGGGGAGTTCTGCGGTTAACTGAAAGACTGTTCGCTCCTCCTGGCGGCCATGACCCTGCTCTTGCGTGCAGTGTTGCGCCAACCCTTCACCATCGTGCTCCCACCAGGGCTGGAACTGACTACGGATTGCCGCCAGTAAGCCGGGCTGGTTTTCCTTTACCTGAACGACAAAGTCAGCCCCACGGGCGGTCAGTCGCTGCAAGGTTTCTTTCTGACAGTGCAGGGCATCCATGGTCACGATGGCATCTTTAATATCAAGGCAATCAATCAGCTGTCTTACTGTCTCGATTTCCCCGCCTTTGTGTTGAGTGGCCTTCTGGCAGAGCACCAGACCCTCACCGGTATCAAACGCCGTCACCAGATGCAGGCAATTATCGGACCCGTGTTGGTTGACTGCCCCTCGTATGGTCTTGCCATCGATGGCAATGATAGACTGACCAGCGGCTTGGCGACGGGCATTGACCCAGGTAAACAAGGCGTGTACCAGCGGTTCGATAGCGATGCCTCTGATGATGCGGGCAATCGAGTGACGGGTTGGGATGGCGCCGGCAAAAGGTCGGTACTTGCGCAACCAATCGAGCTTGTTAGTACCGAAATCCTCGATCTCCTGCCAGCCTTCGCAACCGGAAACGACAGCGGCCATTACCAGAAACATGATATCGACCAGATCATGTTGACGATTGACAGAACTGCGCGGGTCTTCGATGAGCGATAAGTGGGCGAAGAAGTCCATAACGGGTGGCTCCAATAAGATGAGAACACCCGATCAGATCGCTGAAAAATCAGAAAGTTCCATTAAATCTCAGGGTATGATCCCGCCCTGCTGAGAAGACAAGGGCCACCTGTACGTGTAGTGGCCCTTTTGGGGCATAATCTAAAATGCCCGTGCAAATTCGTTAGGGTCTGCTCAATTGTTACAGCAATCATTCCATCGCCAGATGGTGTAAATAGGGTCTTGCCCAATTGCCGGTATAGTTCGCGCCAGACCCCACGTAAGAGTGGATTCGCCAATTACGTGAGATGAGTTTGTCTCTGGAACCGGATGCAATAGCGTGAATTTGTACTGCGTTTTGGGTAGTGTTGGGCTAATAACACCTCTACACATAGCCTCAGAACCCATTGTCTTCCACGCTAACCCCCGGCGATGCAAAGCAGCCAGAACCCTTGTGCTAAGAAGACTGCTATCGCGGATAACACCTTTTCCACCATTCTGGTTGCCACTAAATGGATACAGGGTGCCCCATGAACCAGCACACCAGAAAAGCTGTTTTAAAGGTTTTCCAGCGGTTGATGAGACAGCATCAGCAGTACACGCAGCCGCCGCAATTGGGTTTGCTACTGCCGCCGCCTCTGGATTGGTAAAAAAAGCGAGCTCATCATTGTTCCAGGTCGGGTCGAGCTCCGACATGTACATGATGTCGAGATCCATATACCCATCAGCATTACAGGTCTGCTTAATAAATAAATCGAGCATCACCAACAGAGGAAACGCATAGTAGTGATAGTGCATAAAAGAACCATCACCACCATCCATGTCTCCCATGCCATGATGCCCTTGGTTAGTCCTATCAAACGGGAACCTGACACCATTCAAGACAGATGAGCAGCCAGGCACTCTCTGAAATTCAACAAGCCGTGCTGGCTCCCACATAGAAGTGGTGACTCCAGGCCGAGGGACCCCTAGATTATCCTCGCACATACACAGAGGGTTGCTTACGGCTTCACTCGGGAATGATCCGCCTCCACCACTTATAGGAACCCCTGCTACTTTGATGGGAAAAATACAGCTCCAGCAGATGTCAGTAATCAGTTTTCCGCCGATTACTTCCGCATTCTGGCACCCAGGGTCAGCCGATACCGAACGAACCCAAAAGACCGCGCTAACGGCAATGACCCGTAGAATTTTTTGCATCATGGTAAGGCCTTTACGTAATTCAAGTGTTTCTCCATGACAGCAGGCTTCCCGTGATAGAAACCTTGTTGCCATGACAGTCCAAGTAATTTGGCGCTCTCCCCCAATGGGAAGCTCTCCACCTGCTCAGCAATGAGCTGTATGCCTTTTCGGCGGCAGTGGAGGATGGCCGAGTAGTCTTCAAGCGACCGCAGTCTTCTCGCGTCAAACTTGCAATAGTGCCAGTCATAACGACTCAGGCGCTCCAGCGAAGAGTTTTTGTCTCCATAGTCATCCAGCGCCAGCTCAACCCCTATTTCGGTAAGAGCCTCCCATCTCAATGCGAGAGAGGCATCCTGAATGCCCTCGGTAATCTCGATGACAAGCCGTGATGAGTGATTCTTAGCAATGTCGCGGACAACCCTCCACCACGCTTTGAAAATGACGTCTGATTGCAAAGTATGTTCAGAGACATTCAGAAAAAGAGCTGGGTACAGATCCAAGCAATAATGAAGGTTGTCCTGAATGAACCGTGCCATCTCCATATCCACCAGCCCCCAATAAGGAGGTGATGACAGAGAGGATGGTGTAAGAACCCGGCCTTCGTCGTACCAACGAGCCAGTACCTCAGCAGCGACAAACGAACCTGTGCCGACGTCTTTAATTGGTTGGAAAGCCGGGGCAAAAATCATTCACCGCCCTCCTCAGCAAGTTCGCGGACAACAAACTTCTTGCCTCTGGCAGTAATGACGCTCGGTGTGTGCTCCAGCTCGAACCGGGTAATCAGATCTGGCGTCAGCAGATATACCGGCGCGTCAAAGTTGTCGGTGACACTCTTGTAGGAATCCCAGCCTTTGTCTTTGTCGAACTCTGTGGCGATATAGGTAATCCGTTGTACGCCAGGTTCCTGCTTAATTTCAGGCAGCTTCTTGGCGAGCAGCTCCATTTGCTTTTTGTCCAGCGGGTCGAAAACTACGACCGCTTGGGTAAATGGCCGCGTTCCAGGCTTGCAAACTTCCTTCGGATCGCACAATGGGTTGATCACGTCACCCGCGTGAGCGAACACAGTGCCATCCGGAGTGCTGATGTCACTGGTGATCATGACGCTAGGGTCAATTTCTCGTGTTCGAGATTTTGGCGCTCTGGGCAGCTCATTGAAATTCTGCTTGGTCCAGAAGCGCTCTATAGCCTGTTTCTTCTTCTCTTCCCAGTCGATATTGGCAAGGCGTTTCTTGGCAACATCAATAAGGTCTGGCTCACTGATTTTCTCCACCGGCCCCTTAACGCCGAGATCGCCTTTTTCTCCGTTATCCACTTCCCGAGCCAACCATACCGGGTCGGACAACCCGGAGACCTGGGCGACGACGTTTGGTTGTTCGCCAGGCAGCGGCTCATCCTCCAGCATCACAATCGTGGGAACGGCTGTGATGTTGTACGTTTTGAACAACGTAGGGTTGATGATGATGTTCGGCACTGGGTCTTTTTTGGCCGCGAGCGCCTGAATAGCTTTAACTCCCTGCCCCAAGTTCATTCCTTCCGGGATGCCACGGAACACAATTACAGAATCAGGCTGGCCTGACACCGCCGTTAGGACGTCATCTAACCCCTGTTCGCCAAGAGACAACGAGGCGAAAACCAGTATCCGATGGTCAGAGTAGATACCCTTTTCAGCCTGTTTCCGGTGCATCTCCTTGAGCGTTGGGTTAGTAGTTTGGAGCTGCTTGAAAAATGCCTTGGCTTCGGCCTGAGCCTCGTCCATGTGTTGGTTTTGCAACAGAGATGGCATTTCCATCTTCTGGGCCTTTTGGGCAATTTGCTTTCCTTTCTCAATAAGCGCCTTATCCTGCTCTGTGAGCGGAGACTCTTGAGCGTATGCCCCGCCAGCCACAGAGAATATCAACGCCACCAGAACGCTCTTAGAACAGGGGATATGCGCGGCCAATGATCTGATCATTTTTCACAGTCCCCCAGTAACGTGAGTCGAAGCTGAATGGGCTTTTGCCCATAAACCAGTAGTTATTCTCTTTCAGCGTGGTCTTGCCGTAAAAGTGGCTCTCTGGCAGATGTAGTTTCCCTGCGAGCTGGAGCCCCTCTCCGACGACATCACCATTGACGGTGATCTTCCACTTATCGTTGATCTCGACTTTATCCCCCGGCATACCGGTGAGGATTTTGACCATGCGAGTCCCGTCCTTGTAGAAAGGCTGCATGTTCTTGGCTTGGAAGGCGTAAACAGCTCCCCTCTCCAGAGTTTGGTCGTTCAGATCAATGAGGAAGAAGGTGTAACCCGGCAGGCACTTCTCCTGTTGTGGATCAATGCCAATACGGTAGCGGCTGGCAAAGGCCGCACCAGCAGCCCAAAGAACCAGTAGTGTCACACCGGCCTTAACCCCGAAGCGCTTCCAGGATTCCTTTTTGACGAAATACTTCTTGAGTGGAAAATTCATTTCAGCACCTCATCAGGGAGGTACACGTCACTTGGAGCACCGACGACAGCACTTGCGTCAAGGACCAAATAACCTGCGTCTTTCAACTTCAAAATTGCGTCATTGGTCTTGACCATCAGTCTTTCAACTTCCTCCTGAGAGGCACCAGCGGGATACGCCGACGCCACTTTAGCGAAGTCAACCACGACCACTGGCGGGGTTTGATTCAAACGCTGATGGATGCTTGCCGTTTGTTCGCTCATCACGTAGTAGCTACCGCCGAAGCCACCAGCGGCACCGAGAATGGCGGCGATTGCGATTGATTTAATGTCCATTACTGTCTCCCTGGTTATGCAGCCTGCTGACGGCTTCGCATCACGGCCTTGATTGCCTCAGGAATGCTCATGCCTTGTTTCACAAACTGGTCGATGGCGTTAACGTCCACCGGATCGGTCGAATAAAGCAGCTTCTGGAAGTCGCCCACTATCAAGCGTCCGACGCCCATGCCGCTCTTCGATTTGATAAAGATTTCTGAGTACACGCCCTGGATGGTGTGTACCGTCTTGAGGGTGTGGAACCCGCCCTCTGAAAGGGTCAGACGACCGCTACGTTTAACAGATTCCACGGTTTCTTCGGTTTGGCCGAGCAAGTACATGCTGGCCGAGTTCTCCGCGATGGCGCGGCCCACTGCGTTCTCATAGAGGTCGTTGATGGACTGCGTTGCAATGACAACGGAGCCACCGTACTTACGGAATTTGCGGTAGGCATGTTCCATGAAGACCGAGACCTCGCCCTCTTTGAGCAGGTCCCAGGCCTCATCCACGATGACGACTTTCTTGCGGTTACGTTCACCCAGGAATACTTCTTGCTGGATCTGGTAAATAAGCTGGAGCAGTACAACCTGACGCAAGTGCTTACGCCCTTGCAGTTCATCGAGCTCCAGTACAGTGAACTGGTTCTGGAAGCTGACGTTGTTCTTGCGAGAGAAGTATTTCCCGTAGCTACCTTTCGACGTAAAGGCGTAGAGCTGCTGACCAATATCCTTGAGGCGCTGGTCGTTTTCTTCTTCCAGACAGCGCTCAGCGATGTCGTCAACCTTCATCTCTTTACCTTTCTCTTCCCACAGGCGAGAAAGGACCTGTTTCAGCGCAGAGATTTGCCATTCATCCAGCAAGCCTTTGGCCGACGCCATTGCACAAACGAGGCTGACAATCGCGTCTTCTTCGTCCTCGTAGTTCTGTATGAGCTCGAACGGGTTGAGGCAGACGTGCGTTCCTTCTTCAAAGTGAACGAAGTCGCCATTGAGCATTTCCGACAGCTTCTGGTAGGACTTACCGGCATCAATAACCCAGACCTGAGCACCCTCGGACAAGTAGGAAAAAATCAGTTCGTTGGTAAGGAACGATTTACCCGAGCCGGATTCGGCTGCGATCACCAGGTTTTTGTTGGTATTACTGTCGTGAAGAGACAGACTCATGAGCTGGCCGTTGCGGGAAATCAGCGCTGCATGATAGGTCCCGGTCCCCTTCCATTCCCCAAACACCGGCAGGACCACAGCCGCCTGCTCGGTTGTCATGGTCTTGTAGCGGAATAGGTCTCGCACTGCATCCCGGTCTGTACAGAATGGCAGGCAGTTGAGGAACATCGGCAGAGCAACGAACTTATCCTCCATCAGCTCGAACCGAGATTCACGCCAGATGTTTCGTGCGGCCATCGCCGCCGCTTCAACACGTTCTTTGGTTGGAGCAAATAAAACCACCGAGTAGGTGATCTTGACTGGCTTAGCCCCCTCTTTCATGGACTCATAGAGAGTGTCGAAGCTCTCCTTTTTGTCCGCCAGCACCGGCACGAATTTGAGCATCGGCCCGTAGGCTTGGTTTACAGTGAACTGGCGTTTGCGCTCCAGAGTGTTTTTCGTGCTTTCTGCCTCAGGGAAAAACACATTGGTCACAACCATGTAGTTTTCTTTGATGCTGGAGTTGCCGCCGCTGAGATCCCCGGCATAGGTCAACGCATCACCAAAGTAGAAAACGTCAGGCAGCTTTTTCGCTGACATGACTTTCGCGTGGTAGTCCCCCAGCCTGATGCCGTTCTTGCTGACTTCCACATCAGTGCCGTAATCGAAGATTTGCTCGCAGATGGGCTTATCCATCTCCCAATCCACAGAGTCATGTCGCCATGAAGCATCCGGCCCCCAATTCAGGATGGTGCTCATGATCCGGATGTAGTTCACCGCCGTCATTGTGCGGGGACGCAGACCAACGGTTTGAAGCGATGATTCGACCTTCGTGCGAAGCTGTGCGAGCTGCTGGAGTTCGCTTTCAGTCGGGTTATTGTTCTTGATGGGGACTTTGCACGTAACGAACAGCTTGAGGTCTTGGATCAAGCCATTGTCGTAGATACCTTTGTTGGTCTTGGCAAATATGCGTTCTGTCGTGTGGTGCTGGAGGAAGTTAATCCGTTCCTTGATGACAGATGTCAGCAGCTCGTGACGGAAGCCATCACGCAACCCCATCATCCGGTACATCTCCTGATTGATGTCCGGGGAGCGGAACAGAACAAACTGGAGCGTAGTCTTCGACGGGAACTCCTGATTCAGGAAACCGTTCATTCGCTCCTGAACTTTTTCATCGGCACCACACAGGGGCTCACACATGAAACCAAAGCCTGCACTGTGGTCATCCATAAGGAAGACATGATCGTCTTCGTCATAGGCCAGGACAGGAATAATCCCGGCAGCTCGCAAGTGCTCCGGGATCAACGTTTCTTCGAGTTTCTTTTTGATGGTTACGATCATTCAACACTCTCCAACCATGATTTCAGGTTCTTCGGACGTCCTTTGCTGACACGACCATCCGGAGCAACCACGAACGGAACGCCCTCAATCCCAATGAAATGAGCTGTCAGCAGCGTTTGATCGTATTGGCCGGGGTCGCAGGTTTCTTTTGAAGGAAGGGAACCCAAGGTGTTGTTCATCAGCGCATCGAGCGCGTGGGTTTTGTCTTTCGCGCAGTACAAGTTCTTTGCCAAGCGGTTGGACTCAGCACCCAGAGCAGGAATCACGATAAATTTAAAGGTGTAATCATCCACCAGCGATTTGGCATCACCCATGAGCTGATGGCAAACCGCGCATCTAGGATCGACAAAGACCACCACCTCTTTGTCACCACGCCCCATCGAAACGGTGTTCAGCGTGTCCACATCCATGCCCATGCTCTTGAAGTGGATACGCTCCGCTACATCCCTCATTTGGGACATCGTGTTGAGGGGCTTCTTGCTCCACAGGTCGTAGATTTGTCCTGAAATAACAAATCGCCCGTTTTCAGAGAGGAACATGATCTGCCCATCACTTTGGACGGCTCGAACCCCTTTGATGGGTAGCTCTACGATGTCCTCTATCTTCGCCGCTCTGGGATCGGTGATTTCCAATTTCGATGACGCATGAGCCGTGCCGGTAATAATCCCGAACACCATCAGCGCCCCGAGTAATTTTGTCCGCATGTCTATCCCCTAAGATTGGATTACTGGATGCTGGGCAGTGTATCCGGGGGAGGGAAATAGACTCGCCTCTGTAATAGCCCAATTTGGACAATTCCAGCGCGATACAAAAAAAAGCCCGGTCTGAACCGGGCTTTGAGAGGAATGAACCTTAGTTCATGGTAACAGCTTCGGATTTGCCACCAGAGTCATCGACCCCAACCAGAGAGATGGTCGGCATCGTTTCATAGGTGCCCTTGCTGATAGTCACTCGATCAGAGCTGATGCTCTGCAACTCACCGGCAATGGTCCATTCGTAGGACTTCATGCGGCCATCGGTATCTTCGCAGTTCGCATAAACGATCCACGACCCAACGGTCTCTCGTGAGCTCAGGCTACATGCAGGCAACTTGTTCTCTGCCACATTGATGTTCACCTCGCCCTCAGCTTCATGCCCCATTTCTGAGGTTATTTTCAGCTTGATGCTGTGCTCACCAGCGCCCAGAGTTGCTCTGCCGTAGTAACCGCTGCTTTCCAACGGCGTACCATCTACCGAGTAGACGCGAGTCGAAATACGGTCGCGTGGGTGGCCGCCAGAAATGTACGGTCGCAACAGCACATCCAGAGGCTCACGCTCGTATTTGTTCGAGCCAGAGTATTGCAGGTCGATAGCATAGGGCTCTGCCTGGCCGATCTTGAGCGGTTGCTCGATCACGGTTTCATGGCCGCGAGCATCACGGACAGTCACCTTGATGTTGTAATCGCCCGGCTCATTGATCACAAAGGACCGGACAATATCCTGCCGCTGATCCTGAATCACTGCGCCTTCCGGCAACTCCCACTCGTAGGTCGGTTCTTCCAGCTTGCCGTTGAAGGCAATTGGCCGCACTGACGCGGTGATCGTCGCAGGAGCCACGTCAGCGTTCTTCCTGACCTGCATTCCGAAGCTCGGCCATACATACTGCCACACGCGGGAGCGTAGGCTATGCGAGGCTTCTGCACCCTGATCTCGGTATCCTTCGATCCAGGTGGTGTACTTCGTTTCTACAGTAGCCTGGTTGAGGTCAGTGTCCGAAGGCACGTACTCAGCAGTATCACCCTGCACAATTGAGCCATCAGGCAGCGTGAAGAACCCGTTCAGCTTCACGTCCATCCCACGGTAAGGCAGGCTGGTTTCGGCTTTGAACACATACTTCTTACCGGTCTCAATGACTCGCGGCCCTGTCACGTAAGGACGGGGGGCCTTCACTGCTCGGAAGTCAACTGCCGTTTTCGCAACTTCATAGGCATAGCCGTCATCAGCCGGTGCAGTGGCAGAGCGCACACGAGCCCACAGGCGGTATCGGGTTTCTTCATCGCTCGAAAGCGTGATGCTATCCCCTGTCTGCGCGTAGGTTTTGCCACCGTCAGTAGACCACTCAACAATGGCATTGCCACCGGAGATTGGCTCATCGTTCAACGTCAGGTTCGCTGTGTACTTGCCTTCACTTCCGACAAACAACGTGGTCGGGCCGATAACAGCAATATCAGGTTTGTCGTAAGCGACAACACTGACCGCTTCGGTGTACTTTTCCGCACCTGAGTTGACGTTCACCACCTTGGCCCGAACCTGGTACTCCCCCTTGTCGAAGGTCTTCACAAGCTGATACTTGTATCGATCTTCTGGGATGAACTGCTCCCAGGTTTTACCGTCGTCCTTACTGGTTTCCCACACAACCTGGCCGGTAGCCCGGAGATCCTGACGGTCGTCCAAAGATAGCTTGAACACAGCAGTGAACGGAGCTTCACCAGACAACTTGCGAGCCTCCACGCCAGCACCGATGGCACCACCACGAAGCACTGTCAAGAAGGCAGGTCTGATAGACAACTCTGTGCGGTTGTAACCCTCAACAGGGCTTTCCAGAACAGCCTCAGCAGCGATACGGACGGAGGAAGTATCCACACCAGACAGGTCTACTGAGAACTGAGCTTCACCGTTCGATGCTTCCGCATAATCAGTGAGCGCAACCGTCTCGTTGTAGGCCTTTTGCTGGATCAGGCGTACTTTCCACACCCCCATCGTGTTAGCGTCATAGTCACCATCAGGTTTGTACTGATCACGGATGAGAACCCTAACCGGCAATGCCTGGGTGTCAATCGCGGTATCACCTTTAACTTCAACGATAGGACGGATACTGTCAGAAGGTGCAGAGATAGCCCGGTAGACAACCTCAGTCTTCACATCAGGCACCTTGTTGTAGGCCGCGTTCACCTTGTAGGTGGTCTCCTCCCACAACGCTCGCTCATCGGTATTGATGCGGCGATACACCTTATTGGTGGCACCCCATCCCGGAGTGAAGGTCTCAGACTCAAGAACATCAGAGTTGCGCGATATGGCAATATCCAGATCAGCTCGTTCAGAGTTGATAATGGCATCACCCAGGTAGTTACCTGTCATCGGCACCAAGTAGATGTTGTCTTTGAAGTTGTAGTCGGAGGCTAGTTCAACGGTCGGAGCTGGTGGGTCAACCGCTTCGACATTGAAAGTCTCGTCGTTCAACGTCACCCGAGTGCCGTTACGGGTGAAAATACTTACCCGCCACCCCAGAGGGTGATCACCGTTCTCGGCCAGGGAACCTGACAACGAAGGAGATTCCGATAACGGGTCTTGGACCAGTCCATCGGGGATCTGCTGCCACTCGAACAGACAGGTGCGGCTTGCACTGCCAACAGCTTTGTTCGCGGCCTCGTTTTTCGCACGGTCAGCACTGAGAGTGATTGAACAATCAGGACCTTTGCTCTGCTTGAAGTTCACATCAAAGTCTTCAATGACGCGATTCACCTGAGCAATGTCATCAATCGGGGTGTAACCAACAGAGCCATAGGCAGTAGTTACCGTCAGGTTCTGAGAGCCAGACCCAACTTTTACCTTGGAACCGTCACCACTGAACAGGTACAGGCTGTATTCGACAGGTTGTTCACCAATGCTCACAGCCTGCCCCACCAGCCCGGCAACTTTCATCCCGTTGTTGTCCTGCGTAGTTTGTTCAGCCTCATCCGGAGTTCTGTCCCATTGGAGCAAACACACCGGGTCACGAATTGGGTCTGCGGCCATAGCCACATCCTCTTTCGTGGTGAACCGGCAAGGCACACCCGACTCTGGCAGGGCATAGATTTTCACCGGGTCAATAACCTGGCGAATTGTCCATGATTCAGCCGAGAGCTTGGCCGTCCCTTTCCAGGTATTGATGTCCACAACCAAGATGGGTGAGTTCGGCGCGGAGGTCATGACAAGAAGACTGGAAGAGCCGACCACATCAGGAACAGCCGGTTTAACCGGAATGCTCAAACGACCACCTGACGCACCGAAATCATGTTGGCTCATGATCCCCATTGTCTGGCCCGGCTCGATACGCACCCCATTCACCACCAGCGGCACTTTCGCATCAGAACGGAGGGTCGCAAACACGTCGTATGAACCTGTCACGACAGCACCATCACTGAGCGTCAGCGGCTTGGTCTCGATGATCCGCTTGCCATCTGCATGAACAAATTCATGAGTGACAGCGGGGACCATAACCTTGCCATCCATCCCATCCGCCAGCATCACCTGACGCGGTTTGTACTCGAAGCCAACCGCCTTTTGAACCGCGTTGCCTTGTGCGTCCTCACCGGAAACAGTCAGCGTGTAAGATTCCCCTTCCTTCAAAGACGGGAACATTACCGGGTACTCAAGGCGGAATCGACCTTTCGACTCCTCACGCCAAGACAACTGCACCTTGTCATCGGCTGGGCCTCCGACGAGGGCAATAGAGGTCAGCTTAGGACTCGGGTCGGCAGTATCAGTCAAGGTGATTACAACATCATCCAAAGACTGGATTGGTGCTCCATCACTGATCGATACGGTTAGTGTCGGCGCTGAATTATCTATGCTCATAGCATATTGGGAGCCAGTGAATACCTGCTTAACCTCATTACCGAAAGCATCTTTAGCTACGAGAGATATGCCGGTATATGTGCCCTCTGACAGATTCTCAGCAGAAAATGTGAAAAACCAATCATTTGTGCTACTACGAAGAACTTCAGTACGAGACAACGGACGTTCTTCGCCAGTCGAGGTTATCGCAGACGCACTTGAGTTGTTAGAAATAACCCACTGGTTAACACCCCAACCGTCAAATGAATCAGGCTCACGGAAATGAGCTTTAAAAATCCGCCCATTTCGTTCTAACCCAGCAATTTCAGGAGGGTTAAGGTCATAGCAGAACGTTGCCCCAATCCGATCAGACGGAAGTTCAGGCTTCCCTTCCGGTCGAGACCAATATCCAGGCCATGAACATGAGCGCCCACTGAACGATATATCCGTATCCACTTCTGCATAAGAAGCATTTGCCGGAATTTTAGTAGTAGGCAACCAAGATCCCCATAACTCCTGAGCGTAAGGTCTCGGCTCAACATGAAATCTCAGTTTTTTATAATGGTTAACTGAGCTCATATTAATGGTTTCACCGCGGACCCACTGACCATCATCCCTAAGATATTCAACATACTTACCGATGGGAGCCAAGCTAACCGATGGATCAGCTTTCACACTGACGGATGTATTACCAAGAGAGTTCATAACCCAGTCGTAAATAATAAACGACTTAGTTTTTGTCCCATGTTGCTGGAATACATCAGCTTGCGTCTGCCGATAATCATATGTACCGTCTTCGGCAATGATATTGCCTTCAATACAGTTTTTATAATCACACCAGTTACCGCTTTGAGCACCGTAAGGTGAAGAAGGATAGGAGTTTGTTTTGGGTATCCGGTAGAGCACCCTGTAGGTATCGGAATAAATGGTCATTCCGTTCTGATAAGGCGCAAAACCTGATAGGGCCTGACCATTAACCTTAAAAGTTGAGGCCTGCGGGTTCTTAGGGTCATACACTGCTACTGGCTCAGGATTCTCTCCAGACTTTGCACCTACTGAATCCCAAGCAATAGGATAGGCTATTGACCCTTTGTTCCCTGCTTTATCCAGGGCCTCGAAATGAAGCGTATATAGATCCTCCCCATTAGGGAACACAGTGCTCCAGTTCAACAACTGGCCTTGGCCGTTGGCGTAATTAACCGAGACAACAGGACTCCTCTTGCCTTTGCTATCTACAGCATACGCCTGTATAGAGGAAACCGAAGAACCGGCATCAGATGCAGACACATCTATACCTGAAAATCGGTTAGGACCTCGCAGTAGCGTTCCATCAGAAAGCGCCCGGTTCCATTCCCCTTTTACTGTCACGTTTGCCAAACTTGGCGCTGTCGTATCGACTTGAAGCGGGTATTCATCAGTCTGAACGGAACTTCCGTCTGACGCCAGTATTTCGGCCCTTAGTTTGTAGACTCCCTCGGAAGGAGCCGGTAGTTGAAGTTCCGCACCATAGTAGGATTTTCCACCCACTGTGATGCGATCAGTAGCCCCAAGAAGGTGGCTGGTCGCTGTCGAAACCACTGTTCCATCCGACCGAATCACCGAAATCTTTACCTTTCGGTCGATACCGGCACTCAAGGCAAACGAGATATTGCCCGTTGGGTTGGCATAGTTGGCATTCGGAGTCAGAGACCGTTGCGTACCATCTGGAGCCTTAAAGGTGTATTCCAGCAGCTCTGCATGAGCAGCACCAGCGGTAAGAACCGCCAGAGCCCCAAGCATCGCCGGAATTTTAGGCTTGAAATTGATCATCGCATTCTCCATTCGTTTTGAGTTACAAGAACCCAATGCTGGAGGTTACGGGAGGGAGTGCATAAACATGGGCTGTGGAAGTGCCCTTTTTGAGCAAATAAGGAAATAGTTGGAATTTGTTATGACTGGACTTTTTGCCAAAAAATAAGGGCAGCTTTTAGGCTGCCCCTATCACCCGTTGATTAACGGCAAGGTGTCTTTTACACCCCCAGGCCATTGCTGAGTTGCACAACAGCCGGGATGACCTTCTCTGCATGTTCCAGAGTAGCAGACATGATGGATTCCACTACGGTCGGGGAGTTGTACAGGCCCATACCGCCACCGATACCCATAGCGAAAGCCATGAGGCTCTGGCGAGCGATACCACCAACAACACCGACCAGGATCATCGCACCCGCAACGATTCGACCCAAAGTACCTTGGGTCCAATCCTTGAGAGTTACCCATACGTCGTCAAACGCTGTACCACCAGTACCAGCGTGGGCCTGATCCGGCACGAGCAGGAAGGCTACCACCATCAACCCCAGGAAGAGGAAGAGTGCGTTGTTTTTACTTGAGGCATTCGCCAACTGATTTGCGTTCATCAAGAACATCTCCTATTTGGTTGTTTCAGACTTCGGTTCGTGTTGTACCGTTTGCAGCGGTCTCAAAACTGGCTCACTTTGCGGTGTGCCATCCCCAATCACCCACCTGCGCGGTTCGATTTCGGTATAGACATACCCTGTCACGATGAGATCACCATTGGTGTCCTCCCAGGGAGCTACCCAAATCCGCATAACCTGTGCTGGTGTACGAATTGGAATCGGGCGATCCGGAAGACGCGGTGCGACATAGTTGTCAATCACCGGGTCTCCGGAGCTAGATGAGTTCGCTGAAACGTTTGAGGAACCTTCGCCATCCGCTTCCGCTTTGGCCTCGACTTCCTCTGGTTTCATTGGGCGCGGGACATTTCCGTCATTGGTTGCGGCGTAAACGTCTCGCGCTGACATACACTGAACACCATTCGGCATTCCCGGACAGCTATACTCATCCTTGCCGATGTTGAACGTCGAACAGCCCGACAAAATAAGTAGCGCTGCACCCACCCCCAACATCTTTGCGGATCTTACTGCCTGTTCCTTTTGAGCCTCGCCTCTGGAACTGCCCTTTCTGGTCAAAATGTTCAAATTTTTCATTTCTTGGTTCCCCCGGTGGAACGAATTTGTAGCTTGGTTCCTTTGGTCACGATGATGTCTACCTGACGGCCAGCATCGACCTCGATAACGGGGAAGATGCCTTCGGCCATGTCGATATAGAACTGAGCGATGCGATCTAGCGCCTTACTGGCCCCCTTCACTGCTGCTCCCTGCAACATCTGGTCGGAGAACACAGACTGGTACTGGGTATTTGAGCCAGGGTTAGTGCTGACGACCGGCACAGGATTGACGTCAAAGGCTTCGGAAACGCCACCAAGGAAGCCTGCCATCAAGCTCTTGGCGATGATTTGCCCCTGCTTCGATACGACGCGACCACGGACACCGGCCTTACCGTCTTCACCCACTGCATAGGAATCCAGCTTCGCTTCTATGACCCCCCCATCATCCCGAACGCACGAGAAGGTCTCGCCACGCAGGTACGCTCGCTCTGAACTGAGATCTCCATAGCCTGAAACAATCAGGAAGCACTCACGAACATCCGCACGGAAGCGGTTAGGCAAAATAGCCTCTTTCTGAATCCTGAGGGTCGAAGGGAACGGATCTCGACGAGCACCTTGAGATGTTGGTGCGTCCATACCGTTGATGAGCACCCCTGTCAGGATGGAGCCAGAAGGTAGGTAGATAGACTCATCATCCTTGTTGTCCTTCTCTTCAACTTCTGGCGCTTTCTGCGAGTAGCTCACTATTTGGATGCCTGGTTTAGTTGCATCACGACCGTCTCCCTTGCCAGTTGCAGGAGCCCCACCCTTCGAGTCAGGAAGCGGTGCGTCCCGAAAAAAGGATGCTGGATCTTTGTAGTCGAGCTTTTTCTCCATGAACTGACCATCACCACCAGATGCACCATTAACATCGGCTCTGGCATCCTCTGATGAAGAGGATGTTTTTCCACCAGCAGCGCCGGTTTCGACTTTCTTAGCCAATTCCATGTTCTTCTGGGTCAGGCGGTCCAAATCTTGACGAAGGCGGGTCATCTCACGGCCAACATCACTGGATTTCCCGGCAGTGGTTTTGGTTTCCTCCAGCTCTTTCTTGACTCGTTCCAGCTCCTTTTTCAGGTCGGAGTTTTCACGAGACACCATCTTCACATCGGCAGACAACGAATCTATCCCGATCTCACGGGTGTTTTTGTCTGTGAGAACGTGCTTGATGGTTTCTTGGCGACCGCGCTTCTCTTCTTTCTTGGGTTCACCAGAGAACATTGTCACGACCGCAAAAAGAACGAAGACGCCGCCAGCGATAGACACCCAACGCTTCTTGTTGGGGTCTAACTGTGTCCAAAATCGCTTAATCATTGGGCACCTCCCAGCAGCGATGGACGCTTAGACGTTGGTGCGAGACCACGCTTCTGCTTCTTCGCCACATAGATCTCCGTCTTCTGGCCGGGCTCAAGCACGTTAAGCGGCCACGTAGTCACCGCAGCCACATCCCAGCTCCCACACAACGCCTCTTTGAACTCAATAGGCTGATCAGAGACGTTCAGGGCGACACCGATGAACACGTTAAGGTGGTGGCCCATCATGTATTGCCCCTTGCTAAAATCCACCTTTACCCCAGGATGAGCGCAGCTCGGCACCGCAGCACCAGCAGGGATGCGGTTCAACGTGTAACCTTGAGGGACTTCACCAAGAGCAATCTTTCGGAATACTGACCGGATGGTTTCGACATAAGGCTGGCTCTGTTCCCAGGTCTCAGCCTTGGTATTGGCAAAAGCACCAGTGATACCTACACCACCATCGAGCTTGAGAAAGACTTCTCTGGGCGGAATACGACGGGGAACCATCGTCAGGCTGAGAGCTTGGGCTTCCGAGCCTTTTTCAGTAATGAACATAGTCACCGGATACTGCTTATCCGTGGCGACATAGACCACATTCTCTTTGATGCAGACCTCACCACACTGGCCGTTATCCGTCGCCCCGGTCAGAGATGTTGAAACGATCTCAGGATTGCTGAAAGGCGTGACGATTCGGTTCGGATGACCAACGGCTATCGGGATGATCTGGTTAACCCCCGGCTTCATCGTCAGTAAGGGGTTTTCATTCATGCTGCCCACAACCTCATGGGAGCTTTGTCCTGACGTCACAGGGGCAGGAACATCCTTTTTCATAACACTGGCCGGGACAACAGGAATGTCATCCGAGGCATAGGCCATTGAAGTTCCAAGCGCCAAGGACAGCGCCAGGAGCGAAAGTTTAGCGTTGTTCTTCATGCTTTCTCCGGTTTTCTTCTTTGCGCTGGAGTTGCTCCAAAACAGTTTTGGTGCGTGGCTTTCCTACATAGGTGTCGATGTAGTCCAGCACGGGCGCGTAGTTTGAAATCTTGATGGCGAACTCGTAGGAGCGTTCGCTACGCTCTTCGTTAGAAGAAGCCCCTTTGACGTAGGAATATCCGTAGACAAACACCTTGTCGCTCTTGGGCTCGTACTCAACAAAACGCGGCTCAAACCGCATGGTTACGCGGTCGTTCTTGATCTGTTGAGCTTGAATTTCGATGGCATCAATCACGTCCTGATAGATGCTCGGGGAGAGAAGCGGGGTGATCCGTTCTTTCACAAAGTCAACGGTTCCTGGCGTCACATTGCCAAGGAGCTGAGCAAAAGCGAAACCCCAAGCCTCTTTATAGGACTGAGAGGCGTTATTTTTCGTCACCCAGGCTTCTTCCGTGAGCGTGAAAGGCTGGATAGTGACGATGGTTTCCTTGCTGAATACTTGGACCACCAGCAGGAAAACGATAGCAATAAGACCACCCTGGAAGATTCGTCCCCACTTATTTTCTGTTTGGGTCCCTTCCCAGGTCTTGAGATACTTTTTCAGGTTCAAGGCAAATACCTCCGGACAAACGGATTCTTGAGAGATTTGGCCTTGGTCATGATGAACCCGGCCCAGTAGATCATGTGGAGCAGGTATCCATCCGGATGGTTATCCCTGAATCGGCGATAAAGGTTGGTTACAAGTAACCCCCCCAGAAAGCAGATCAGGGCCTTACCGATGATGACCCCTATCGTTAGCCCCAAAAGCATCGGGGCCAACTCATCTGCGCTCCACAACAGCAGATGCGGGGGCTCATCGACCCGGCGCGGTATCTTTACAGGCTTCATAGCAACCCTCTTCTTTTCCTAGTGGCCTGTATTCTCATTCAGGGTCACTGATTTTCTGCCACGGCTTCGCGCCCTTTTCGGGCACTTCCAGCGACAAATAAAAAAAGGCGGCCTAAGCCGCCTTTTTTGCGTTTACTGGATCGGTTATTGATTTTGAGGAACCGCTTCCGAATGTTTTTCCGAAGCCGCAACGCTAACTTCATTGGCTGGTCGGGCCACCCCCAGAGTTTTCACTTCCTTGTTAGCATTGGCTTTAAACTTGAACATCAGACTGTACGCCGCCAGCAGGAAGAAGCTGAGAATGCCCCAGTAGGTCTGAACCGTGCCCAGAGCCTTGGCCGGGTCACTTGCAGCTCTGTTGGCCGTATCAGCAGCCAACTTAACCCACTGACTCCAGTCAAAACCTGCCGCAAAAGCAGACAGCCAAAACGCGACGGCCACTGGAACGATGAAGATGCACATCAGCACCGCGTTCATCAAAAACCAGAAAAATTGTTTATTAAGGTTCACACTTCCTCCCATTAACCTAGAAAATTGAATGCGTGTTCCAGGTTCATCCCTGCAACAACACCTATAACGAACATCACCTGCCAGACAAGGAACTGCCAGGAGATGAATGAACCAGATGAGCTTTCGCTTTCTCTGACGTGAGCTTGTGCGGACATAGACCCTCCAAATAACTTGTCGTCATCACGGAGTAATCGTCTCTTAATTGATCAATCTAGGAACAGTGCTGTTACGGCCCATTTTGGGCACTTTATGGAGGTTTATTCGAGGAGATGATAAGAGCGGGAGGCGAAAAACTTTCACATGTGAAAGTTCAAAGCGGCCAATGGCCGCTTGTTTCACACTGTTCTATTGTAACGGAGTTCTCGATAAGCATCCCATGCTTGCTCTGATGAGACACCTCGACAACCAACATCTGTGGCGCACTCAAGGTCCATCTTGTACTGCTTAACCTTCTGGTCTGCTGTATCGCCCCAGCTCATGGCTGATGGGTACTTGGAAAC
This sequence comes from Pseudocitrobacter sp. 73, assembly GCF_008369545.1. Classification (NCBI taxonomy): domain Bacteria; kingdom Pseudomonadati; phylum Pseudomonadota; class Gammaproteobacteria; order Enterobacterales; family Enterobacteriaceae; genus Pseudocitrobacter; species Pseudocitrobacter sp. 73. Next base: position 43,295 of record NZ_VTZO01000007.1, read on the forward strand.
ACTAAACACATTTTCAAGTTCAGCCTGATAGTCGTCGTTTTGTAACAGAGGTTCGGTTTCACCATCATCCCAGCGAATGTAAGCCTTACCCTGGAGAGCCTTCAAATGCAAAGGCACCAGTAAGGTGGAAATCACTTCGTCAGCCCTGATGTCTTTGTAAGCACACCAGTGAGGTTTAACGGTGATCACACCATTTACCAAAACGATGTCACACGCCAGTGTCGCTTCAACATTATCGTTAACATCCTGCCGAGCGTAGATCTCCACGAAACCAACCTGCTCTGGAACAACCTTGTCGATGAAGCTCCAAAAGCTGGGGTACGACGTTCCATCGCTGAGCGTCAACTGACCGTCATGCTCTTTCAGCATACGGTTCAGTTGTGCAGTGAAGAACTCTGCCGACACTTTTCTTGCCAATGGTTCCATATCACTCAGTCGTAGAGTGGCTCCTGCACCCCCCTCATACACCTCTCCAAAAAAGAAATCTCTCTTACGCATTAGACTTTGCCTCCTTTAATCGCTTGCTGGGTCAGCTTGATCCAGTTCAACGGGTTTTCACAGTCAACATGGTTGCCAGCGGCACCAACTACCGTTTTGTATGCCTCCGAGCCTGCCGCTGTGTGTACTGCCAGCATAAACGAAAACATAGGGTCATTTTGCATGGTGCCAATCATCATTGCACTGGAAGTGTCTTTGAGCTGGCAGTTTTCAACCCGCAGATTGAGTACATCTTTTGCCACCATCTTACAGTCGGGACACACCTTCTCAAGGTTCTTGAGCTTTGCGTCGTCATTGAGCACATCAGGAGCCGCGATGGCAGTACCGGCCATACACAGCCCCAGTGCCAGCAGTTTGAGTTTATTGGTTACTTTCATGGTTCCTCTCTATATCGTTCCAATTTCGTTTCGGTAAAAGAACAGTGGCCCAGTGACTGTTCTGAGTTCCGGCGTTACTTGCTTTACTCTTGAGCAAATATGCTGCTTGAAAAAGTTGTGGTATCCGTACAAAGCTGGGCGTGTAAAAACGGAATAGATAATGAGGGTGATGGCCGCACCAGCGGCCCACCCGATCACGTCCGGAGAGATAAGTCCTGGCACGTCTGAGATACGTTCTGGTTCAACCAAGCGGCACACCACCAGCACCCAGAACCACATTACCGGCATCACAAAGATCATCTTTCCGACGCAAGCAATGAGCACCTTCACCAAATTCAAGCTCTGCGCCCAGTAAAGCCACAACGCAGACAAGGATTGGCGACGTATCACCTGGTAGACGTTCAATGGGATGTCGCACAGATGCACCCCATCTTGATTTATAACGGAGTAGCTCATCCTCCCTCCCTATACCCGTTTCTGGAGGTTGCCGAACGTCAGGCCAACCAGGACACAGCACGTCATCATTGTCATCGGGATGACAACCGGATCGAGCGCTATGGGGATGAAGAACGCGATGAACAATCCGGCCATCAGGTACATCGTTCCGCGAACGCTATAACGATGGAGAACCGGACTCGCATAATCGAAGTTGGTCCGCTTAATTCGCCATGTCATCATCCCGTCATATACCGCAGGTACGAACAGGATCAGCATATAGGGAGCCCACGCGGCTAACAGCGCCAACCGTGTGTAGAACTGGTAAATGACGTTGACAAAGGCTTCCATGCGGCCTTTGACCCACACAAACCAGCCCTTGCCCATATCCTGCATCCCCTTGGACTTCTGGCGCTCCTCTTCTGATGGGATCAGCGTTTGGTACATCCCCTCATAGAAGCCTGAATCAATAACGCTCGACCTGAACCAGGTAGATGCTTTGTTCTGTATCCAGTCTCTTGCTTCGACACCAAGACTCTGTTCCACCAGCACGGATTCCCTTTTGATGGCTCTGTCTGTCCAGTCGCCAGGGATCAGCAGCAATATTGCCAGCAACTCAATAACCAGCAGCCATGCGACCAGCAACCACGGCTTCTTCATAGTCGGTTCTCCTTAAAACAGTTTTCACGCTCTCACAGGTGATGAGCTCATACAGCAAGCCACGCAAAGAGGTCTCATCCTCATGGGGCTGCGGGTTAATGGATAGTTCTCCTGGATGGGAAGAAAGCCACAGTGAGAACGACTCTCCTGAATCGACAGACCATGAATCACCGCCACTATCGACAATTTGCACTTCCAACGCCCGGCAGGTTTCGGTGATCAGGGTTTCCAGAAATGCCCCAATTCTGGCCGGGTCTTCATATTTCTCTCTCTGCTCATGAAACACGAGCTGGCTGTAGCGATGCAGAGCTTCTTCAATGATCGGGTAAATCACAGGCTCCTGATTAGCCTTAATCCCGTCTGTGATGTAGCAGCTCAGCTTCTCGATGATGGCCTCCGATGCAGGCCAGTCGAATTGGAGGATGCTCAGGATGTGAGCGTTCTTGCGGCCACGACTTTTCAATTCATTCATAACCCTGTCGAAAGGGTTCACATCGACCATGATGGCTACCTCGTAATCTCTATACTTCTTGTCACACATAGCTCTGCTCTTACTGGGTCAATATGGGCAGACGGCCTTTTACGATTGTTCCGCCTGAAATTTTGGCTATGTATTCCAGGTTCGGAAGCATTCCCAATAACTGGGCTGGGAACAGATCAGCTTCCTCCTCCATCAAACGCTCGCCTTGGTTGCCTCCGTGCATAATGGGCTCCTTGCCATCCGAGTTCTGGCCTTGAGTCCGCATGACGTACTTGAGCCGGGTCTTCGGCAGGTTATCCGCGATATACTCCTGGGTTTCACCATCGACGATACGCAGAGCAAACGTGTTGTTGATGTTCCCCAACACCTGGAGCGCTTTGTCTTTGCTACCCAGTCGAGCTGCGAAGTCAGCAAAAGTCTGAGTTGCAACGAAAAGACGAAGTTTCGCACCGCGACCTTTGTTCAGGAGCTGGATGAACGGGTCGTTGATCACCTCGGCAGCCTCATCAACAAAGATATTTACGGGTCTGTTGTTGACGCCGTAGTTGTATCTGTCACCGGCAACCGCTGTCAGGTCTGACAGGAAGATGGACCCCATAGCACTACCAACCATGTTGTCGGTCAGGGAGTCGAGCCCCAGATAAGCAACTTGAGCGTTGTTGATGATTTTTGCGGAATCGGTGATCTGGCGTTCGTCGCTCAGATCAGATGAGTCTGGAGACAGCAGAGGGCCTAGCTCCCCGGACGTCAGCATATTCATGATCGGCAGGAGGTTCGCCACCATCTTGGAGAAGTGGGTTTGGTCGTGCTGGAACATCGACAGCAAGCCTTCCAGGTCAGAGTTCGGGTGCTCAGGTTGGATGATGTCGTAGTAGAACTTCATCAACGCGAAAGCGATCTTCTCACGCGAACCGTTTTTGGCTTTTTCCAAGTAAGCCGCTGCTTCTGCCTCCCAGTCGGGCATAACTCGCTCTGAGTAAGCCTGAACGGCCTTGATGACCAAGCCAGCAGCGCCACCTTCAAGGAATCGGCGGAGCTTTGTCAGGTTGGGACGATCATGAGTGATGACCAAGCCCTGAGCGATGTTGTTCAGTGCCTGCCATCCAAATGATTTGAACGGGTCGGCCCCTGCTTCGGACGGGATCAACGCTGCCAAACGACTTGCGATTTCAGTCACGCGGGTGAAGTTACGCAGAGGGTCGATACGCACCGACTCTTCCGGGAATGCTGGATGAAATGAGACGAATCTTTCCGGCTGCCCCATAGCTTCACAGGCACGTCGGGCATTGTCCCGCATCTCCTTATCCCCTTTCGGGTCTATGATGATCACGGCTTCCCCACGCAGAATGGCCTGTGAAATCAGGATGTCGAACATACGGGTCTTGCCCGAGCCGGTGGTCCCAACGATCAGCGAATGCCCCTCAGTGTGCTTGAGTGGCTGCATCAGCTTCTCTTCTTTGGGCTCTACCCCGTGAATCCAGGGCTGGCCGATTGGCAGCTCCTTTTTCTTACCCTGTATCTTCCGGACAACCTTTTTGACCGTGGACTCTCTCCCTACGATGGAAGTCCAGTCGCGTTTCAGGATCTCAAACACGCGCTGGGCATGGCGGTTTTCCCACAGGAACCCACTACCAAGCCACATATCGTCCGGCGTGTCCTTGATGTACTTTTGGAGCTCCGCAATGGAAATAAACTCCAGATCACGCCCCTTCAAATGCTTTTGGAGCAGGTGAAGTTTGATAGCCTTGGGCAAACGAGCCATCGCCATCACGCCACAGATCCCCGTCATCCAATAGAATGGCTCCGGCGGCATCGTGCTGACTTGCTCTACGGCCAAAGCCGCGCCGGAGGCGGCAAGCCAGCCTGCTACAGCATTTTTTTCATAGTTGGGCCGCCACGGCATCTCGTAGGCGAGCGGGTCATAACTCATTGTCATGTTTCATTTACCTCTAAATACAATTTTCCCTGACGTTTCTTGAGCAAAGGGCGTCTCTGTGCCCGGCTCAGCATCCCGCAGAGGATGTGTTTGCTGATGCCGATGTTTTCACCGGCAATCATGTCGAAGGCTTTGTCACTGGTTACTAAGCAGCCATCCTCTTCCAGGACAGGTGTCACGAGCCATCGGCCCGAGCGTTTTTGGATCATGTCCTTGAGCATCTGGAGTGCTTTCTGAGGCGTAACACCAGACGGCAAGAAATCTTCCGCGTTGATGTCTTTCGGGTTTGTTTTCGCCTTAGGCGGCTCAAACTCCCTAACCTCTGGATCTTCCCTTTCTCGCACCTCGACGTGTCCCAATTCCTTCTCACGCTCAACTTTGGGCTCAGGAGCCACCGGTTGAGCCTCCCGCTTAGGAAGGCGAGCCACGTTCTGTTTTTCTTGGACCGGCTTGCGCTGTTGCTCTTCAACCGGAGAAGTAACATCGACCTTCTTCTCCTTCGGCTGTGGCTGGGAGTCCTTACCTTTCGCCTTTTGTTCAGGCGAGGCTTTACCGGCATTAACCTCAGGCTTCTGCTGCTGCGCCTTTTTTCGGCTTTGTTGTTTCGGTGCAGACTTATTTTTGCTTGCATCCAAGCCAGGGGGAGAGACGAGCTCAAAGGCATCCTGGTATCCACCCATTGACGCCTCGGCATCCTTAATGGCCGCCACGACTGCATCTGAAAGCTGCTCCGCCAGTACAATTGCCTTCACTCCGCTGAAATCACGAACTTTGCGACCTGGCATAATCGGGTCCGGAACAATCGCGTTGGCGTGGGACAGCTTCGAGAGAACCTCTGACGGCGCACCCAGCGACCGAGCGCCATCCGGGTACAAAATGACGGCTTGCCCCTTCATCAGGCATAGGACTTCGCCCAGCGTCGTTTTACCTTCCAAAACAGGCATGATCGCTTGTTCAAGCAACGCCGATGCTTCCCCGTATCCAGACAACATCTCAACGAGCAAGGTCTTTGCGTCCTTCTCATGCTGATTAACGTTGTCCGTATGCGGCATTTCTGGCGTGTGCGTTGGTTGTTCTGGTGCGTCAGTCAGCATAGGGAGCGGCTCAATCGCCCATGATGGCGGTTCATCAGAACCACCGAACATTGGAAAGTCATCGCCCTGCAGGGAGTTTTGTTCTTGTGGAACGAAGTCCTGTTTTGGCTGCTCCTCTTGCTTTCCGGGCATTGCCACATCTGGGATTTCTGAGTTTGTTGCGTCAGTGCTGGTTGTCTCTGCCGATGCGTTGAATGCGTCAAACGGGAAGTCGATGTCCCCCAGTCCACCCCCAACATCCTTGAGTGCTTGTAACGGATTGTCGTTTGCCAAAGGTGGTGCGTTTTTGGCAATGTCCTGAGGGGACAGATCCTCTTTTGCCTCTGGTTTATGGGGTTGTTTCTCCGTATCACTCTTCGGTTTTGCTTTGCCCGGTTTGCTCTGCGGCTTACCCTTCTTGCCAGCGTCAGGCTTAGATGATTCCGTTGGTCCCGCATCTTTTTGCTCTGGCTTCTCCTCGACAGCATCGGAGGTGCTTTTCAGCATCTCCATCGCATCACCAAAGCCAAGGCCAGCTAGAGCTTTCTCTGCTTCCTGCTCTGCGGCCAACATGTCATCGTTCAGAGCTGCTTCACCTTCCTCTTGGTCGTCACCGTCATCGGCTTCCTCAGGATCAACGAACTCAATCTCAGCGTCCTCAACATCACCAACAACTTCCGCAGCAACAGCCGCAGGAGGCTCAGTCGTAAACACCAGGTCGTTTGATTCGAGTCGGAGCATCAAGATCTTCACCGAACCCGCCGCCTCCTGGAGCATCTCAGGCAAAACTTCCCAGTAGCGGTAGTACGCACGTTCACCCTTCTCCTGCACCGTGTTTGGTACAGCAAAACCACGTTCGATGAGAATGTCGGCCAGTGTGTCAGGGTCTCGTGGGATACCGGGGATCTTGTCGTGGCTGATCAAGTCATAAAGGTCCCCAAGCTGTTTCCAGGCAATGAATACACCTTGGTTGAGGTGCCAGACTTTCGCGCCTGGCTCATTGACCTTCCATTTTCCGGTTTTAACCAGGCGGCGGATGGCATCGAACACGTAACGCTCGACGGGCACACCATAGGAGAACTCGTCCACATCGAGACGACTCTGGCGAAGGTCCCGTGAGACGCTCTCTTGGTCAGCGCGAAGCATCAGCTTGGTCACAGGCTGATTGACGCTGGTTCCTGAGATAGCTTCCAGCATCGCTTCCATGATGGACGGGCCAGACTTGGACAGAAACTCCCGAGTCTCAGCCGGAATAATTCGATCCACCGCCAGCAGCGAGAATTGCTCATGTCTTTTGTGTCGCTTGTCGCGCCACCGGATAAAGTAACGGTCGATTTCGTGACGGTGTGCCCAGTCATGAAGTGACTCCGAATACGGGTTCCATGTGATTGACCCGTCTTTGTCCGTAATGGACACATCCGAGAGCGGTTTACCCACATCATGCAGCAGCCCAGAGAAACAGCTCGCCAGTCTCCAACGCGGCTCATTGTCACGGCGTTCCCGAGGCGTCCCCTCGATGGAAAAGATAACTGACTCAGATGCCTGAGCTGCCCAGAAGGCCACTTCAAGCCCATGTCGGAACAGACCACCAGCGCCACGGTGGTGGTGTGATTCGGAAGCTGGCAACAGGTGAACAAACGCGGCATACCGCTGGATCACCGGCAAAACAAGCCGGTTGAAGTCGTCCACAGTGAAACCGAGAGAGTTCCGCACTTTCTCAATCAGTTCAGCTTGGGTTGCCAGTATCTTGTCTAGTGGGGCCACTGGCAGGCCCTTGGCAAAAGGTGGGTATCGAGGGATTTCTTCATCTTCCACGTCTTTAAGCGGCAACACTCTGGCGCTCGGCGCGGTCTCGATCACTCCACTTCGCCCACCAAATAACTTGTTAAGGGCTTTCAGCATGTAGGTTGACCATATTCCTATCGTATTTCTCGTCGCTACATGCTCTCAAAACACCTTTAGATCGCACACACGCCTATCTGTCCAATTTGGGCAGTTTGAGAAACCAGCTTTCCATCCCCCCCCTTTTAGAATGGGCTCATCGACAATTTTTGATGAGGAACGACACGATGAGACAACTGATAGCAATTCTGGGAGTGGCAATTCTGGCCGGGTGTGCCTCTAACGCCCCCGAGCAAAAGCCTCAGCCCCAGACTGCCCCTGCCGAAAATGACAAACCTGCCCGAGTTAGCCGGGAACTGTCGATGGCATGGGACAACATGGGGCGCGGTGGTGCTGCATTACGTCAACCTGGTTATATCCATGTGCTGGGCGACGGTAATGTCAGCGCAACGATGAACAAGGTCAAAGATGACTCCGCTGGTTCAGATAAAACTCCAGCAGGGATCAAGCAGCACGGGGATGTGAACGAAGCCATCAATACCTTCAAGTCCATGAATAAAGGCAAAGGCTACTCGCTGTACGAGTTGTCACGCTGGGAACGCTATTGCGATGGCGGCAAAGGTATGGACGAGCACGATTGGCGCTTTGTGGAAGCCGAGGGGACTACAAACATCCCCAAGGATGTTGTAACCGGCTGCATACCACCTACCCACACCTATCAAGATTATCTGAATGCCTGGACGCACTTTTGCACCAGCCAGGCTGTAACTGACGCAGATCGCCGCATTGTGCGCGAGTCCGTGCGTCCCTATTCAGTGGTGAACCCATGCAAAGCTCTGAAATAAGAAACCAGACAGAGCCAAGCCGTAAGGCTGAGCTCTTCGACGCTTTATCAATCATGCTCCAGGAGGCCGGTTCGAGGGGTAATTCCCGCGAAGCGGCCTATGTCATTTCTGGAGTCCTCGAAAACCTCTCCAGAGACTACCCCGAAGTCAAAGGTCTGGCCCAAAGCTGGGCTGAGCTGGCGAATCTGGAATCAAAGATGAGAGGAGCTGCTTAATGGACCTTTATATCTGCGAGAAGCCTTCTCAGGCCAAAGATTTGGCTGGCGTAATGAAGGCCTCCCAACGAGGTGATGGATTTCTCCATGATGGAGGAAACCGCGTTATTACGTGGGCGTTCGGCCACCTGCTGGAATTGTATATGCCAGACGATTATGACGAACGCTACAAGTCATGGTCACTGGAGACCCTCCCTATTGCACCAGAGTCATGGCGGTACAACGTTCGCAAGAGTGCGTTCAAACAGTACAAAATTGTTGAGGGACTGGTCAAAAAGGCGAGCACCATCTACATCTCAACGGACTACGACCGAGAAGGTGAGGCTATCGCCCGTTCGCTTCTGGATCGATTCCGCTACTCTGGCCCTATTCGCCGGGTTTGTTTGACGGCTCTCGATGAGTCAAGCATCAAGAAAGCGCTGAACAACGTAAAGGATGGCAAGGATACGGTCTCACTCTACTACGCCGCATTGGCACGGCAACGCGCTGACTGGTTGGTAGGCATGAACGTGAGCCGCCTCTACACAGTGCTGGCCCGAGATGTCGGCTTCAACCACACTCTTCACGTTGGCAGGGTTATCACCCCAACCGTCGCTCTTGTTTGTCAACGGGACCGAGAGATCGCCGGTTTCACCCCCTCACCATACTGGACTCTGGGTGTGAACGTGTCCGTACAGAATGGACAGTTTGCCGCCCAATGGATACCACCAGAAGAGTGCAGTGACGAGCAAGGCCGGTGCGTCAATAAGGCCTATGCCGAGCAGGTAGCCTCCCAGGTCAATGGTGCCAATGCTGTTATCAGCAAAGCAGAAACCAAACCAGGTAAAGAGTCAGCCCCCCTCCCCTTCGATCTAACGTCGCTGCAACAATACGCAAGCAAACGATGGGGATACACCGCTCAGCAGGTACTGGATGCAGCTCAAGCTCTGTACGAGACGCACAAAGCGACCACCTACCCTCGTACTGATAGTCGTTATCTACCCGAGAGCCAAAAGGAAGACATTCCGGACATTCTCCAGGCGCTCATTTTGTCCGATCAGAACGTCTCTGGGCTGGTGGCTGGCGCAGATCCTCATCGCAAGGCCAGGGTATTCAATGACGCCAAAGTGACCGCGCACCACGCGATCATTCCAACACCGGCCAGAACAGACATCAGTGCCATGTCTGAGATCGAGTTCAATCTTTACGACGCCATCCGTCGTTTCTACATCGCGCAGTTCTACAGCGAGTTCGAGTTCACCAAAACCTCCATCGAGGTGCAGTGTGGGCGTCACCTCTTTGCGGCCTCTGGTAAGACACCTGCCAAACAAGGCTGGAAGGTTTTGTTTGCTTCTGATAGTGAAAGCAGTCCCAAGGACGAGGGGGAAGACACCGACGCGCCGGTTGAACAAGAGAAGCTCCCCAGGGTTAGCCAGGGCGAACCCGCTTTGCTTAATGGTGCCGAGCTGGCAAACAAAATGACGCGGCCAGCACCGCACTTCACCGAAGCCACATTGCTTGCCGCGATGGAGAACATTGCCCGGTTCGTGACTGAGGAGAAGTTCAAGCAAATTCTCAAAGACACAGCCGGTTTAGGCACTCCAGCAACACGCGCAAGCATCATCCAGGGCGCTGTTGATAAAGGCTACTTCAAACGTCAGAAAAAGGTACTGCTTGCAACTGATAAGGCTCATGCGCTTATCGCAGTGCTTCCACCAGCCATCAAATCACCCGGCATGACTGCGGCTTGGGAGCAGGAGCTTGAGAAAGTCGCCTCCGGCTCCGGGAATATGTCTGTCTTCATGAAGCAGATTTCCACCTGGATCTGCCAAATGGTTGAGCAGCTCAAAGTGCCCGCACCGGTTCTGACCAAAGAAGGTGGCGCGATGGCTAAAGCCTTCGAGGGCGCTAAGCCGCCTTCACACGAATGCTTCAACTGCGGTGGAGAGATGCACCGGATCAAAGGGAAGAACGGATTTTTCTGGGGCTGCCAGAACGAGGCTTGCAAGAAGACGTTCCCAGACAACCGAGGGAAACCCGAGAAGCGTATCGCGGCTGAGGATTGTCCAGACTGCCCAGATTGCGGTAGCCCGATGCGTCTCAGGAAAGGAAAAGCGCCCGGCAAGAAGCGAGCTTCTAAGTTCTGGGGCTGCACCGCCTATCCCGATTGCAAAGGCACTATGCCCTTCAAAAAGTCGGACTTTATGGATTGATAGAGGAATTAAGTATGTTTGGAACAATCATTTTAACTGCGATGCTCACCACCAGCTCAGCCACTGCCGAAGATGCAGGGAAGAACATCGCCTCAGGCTTGGCGGCGGCATCCGCCAGCCAAATGGGGCAGGCCGTAATGCCAACTTTAGCTACCAGCTCGGCCATTGCAAAAAGCGCAGGTAAAGGCATGGTGTCAGGTTTGGCTGCGGCGACTGCCAGCTACATTCCCCAAGACGAGCTGAGCTTTACTCGAAGCTATAAGAACTCTGAGGCTGTGGATATGGCAAAGGGCCTGGGGACATTGAAAGAAGCGCCTGAGTTTCTCTACGTTGTTACAGACGTAAATGCCAACATGGCGGTCAAATGCAAGCGCGTCTGGGAGCCTCAATCTCTGGCTTTAAGTCCAGTGATTGTTGAGCTGGTGGAACTACGTAAGACGAACAACAAAGACAGCTACGAACAAGCACTATCCCACCTCGATTGTTCAATGTTCACAGACTAAAACAATTAAGGGGCCGATGGCCCCTAATTTTTAATAACCCAATTTCTTTTGATACCTGATTTTCCTACCAAGCACAGTTGTCATACACCATTCAATTCACATGGATAGCGAATACTTCAACCGGACAATCTCCAAAGTGCGGGTGCGTTATAACACTCCTTGAGAAGCCACGCCAAGGGCGAATCTCTATCCTGGACATATCTCCAGCCTTTGGGTAGCCACACTTAACATGGACTTCATCATACTCGCGCCCCTCTAGTCTTTTTATCCAGTAGTCTGTAACGAGGCGATATTCATCTGGTTTTTCTCCAGATTTGATCTGATCGAAGTAAATCTTTTTTACGGGCAGATGAAGTATTCTCTTTTTCATAATCACCACCTGATAGCCCATCAGACTATCTAACTATTCGACAAAACATCCCTTTTTCAATTTCTGTCTCTCTCGCCTCATGGGCCAATACAATATCCGCGATAACACGAATATTCCCTTCATAGTTGCGAATGGCCGCATCCCTCATCGTGTCTAAAGTGTCCTGACACTTCGCTCGCCTGAATTTAACGAGCCAACTTTGCCGATCTATCTTGTCCACACCAAATCCCATTTAGCGAACCATGTATCCAGCTTTTTTGGCCGCAGCATCAAGCTCGGAGGAGAAGTTAACGTCGGACTTTTCTGCCGCGTTATAGAGGGCTCCACACTTGGGCCATGAGCGTCCTACCAGTTTCATCGCCAACGCATCCGCCAGCATTTCTCGGATCTGTGTTTCAGCCTCACCAAAATCGGCCAGAGTTTCGTCTATGCCCGACTCTTCCATCAGCTCGATGAGCTGTGGTTGTTTGAGCCAGACGCCTGTTTGCATTTCCAACTGATCTCTTGCATCGGCCACCAATTGGCGTTCAAGGGTTACGCCATTCACGGTCTTAACAAATTGCTTTGGCTGACGCTTTACCTTTTTTGGCCTGGACACATCAGAGATAACCGTCACCGGCTTCCCACGCAGTTCACGCGGCAACGGTCCACTTAGCCCCAGAACTAAGCGACGAGCGTACTCATGCTCGTATGGTTTCAACCCTCGACCTTCACGGTACATTTCAGTATCCACCAGCAGATCACCGCGCAGCCTCGCATTTTTCCGCACTTGTTCGGACAAGACCGATTTACCCTTCCCGCTGGCTCCCATTACGAGCGAGTGAGATTCTACTTTGTTATCAAAAAACATAATTCCGCCCCCAAGGAGGTGTTGCTATAAAACATGGTTTGAACATCCGTATTTTCACGGCAATAACCGCCGGATAATGCAAGACTCCCAAACCTAAATAGGTCTCCAGGTGATGACATCGAAGTCATAGCTGACTTCCGAGTTGTCGTCCGCCGTTCGCCACGAACAATCATCTTCCTGAACATGGATCAAGTCGTACTCAACAATTTTGCCCGACCAACATCCTTTAAGCTGGCAATGAACAGGCACACCGACGACCGGCATCTTGTCGTTGACGCTGATCCACGGTTCTTGCTTTTGATCCAGATCCACCGGTTAGTCCTCTATGAACGATTTAATGGATCGCCCATCAAAAAACAGTTTCCCAGTTCCTGATACCGAATGTACTTCTGGAGCTGCCTTCCCTTTCAGGAGTTTCTGATAGCGCACCGCGTCTTTGAGCTCAGAGATCCTGACGCCAATGAGTGTGGCCGTCTCCTCAACTGTTAAAATACGGTCCCAAAAGCTGGTGGCGCTGTTATTGCGCCCACCGATACTCTGGGCAACGCACTCTGTTCTGGCCGCTTTTCCCTTTGCCATTGGCAATGTCCTCTTCATTCTTCTCAGCCCCCAGCTTACTCAGTATTTCAGCTTTTGTAGCGCGATGGCCGCGCATTAAAAGAGCATTCAGCAGGTATCCAGTGAACACCTCTGTACTCGGCATACGGTCAAGCAACTCAACATACTGCTCATCCGTCAAATCATGGATCTCACAATATTTTTCCACCGCCTTTTCGTAGGCTTCTGCGTAGCCATGAGTGGAAATCCTGAAAGCAATATCCCCATTGCCGTAGCCTGGCTTTGTGACGAGAAAACAAGGCGCGAAGTAGGTTCTCTTCACCCCCATCCGGCTCCGGTTCTCAATGCTGATATAAGCCCTCAGCCCCTCAGCAATGATGTTTGGCCCGGAGTTGCGTCGCCGCTTACAAGTCTTATTCTGACGCTTCACCTCTTCTGCCTCAGCTTCCCACTTTCGGTCCAAGCTGTAGGCCAGCCGGTGAGCTGTTGCGTAGGAATACTCTCTCAAGGAGAAGTATTCCTGCCGGTAATCATCCGCCACCCCAACTGTTCGTGCGACACGGAACCCGACGAAACCGGCGTCATGGGTTCCCTCGCCGTAGTAAATGACTGCCATTATCTACCTTCCTTACTTCTGATACCGTGCTGCACCACGGTATGGCGACCGCAATTCACATTCAGGTGATCCCGAACTGCGGCCATGACCGCTGAATGCAATCTGTAATCCACACTCTGCCCAAGCGTTTCTGTCGCTTGTTCTTTTGCCATCCACGAAACATCAAAGCTATCAGGTATCGACATCAACTCCTGAACCAGATCGACCGATGGCTTGTAAATGCGGCCACCGTCTTGGATGTACACTGCATCCTTTACCCCACGATCCTGAGACTTGAGGATGGTCGGGCAACTGGTGCTTTCTCTCGTCAAGAACGCAGGCATCCTGCGAGAAGTTGACTCTCTGGCCTGAATTGACTTCAACACTGTGACGTCAGCACAATCCCCGAGGTGCTTCTCGATCACCGGCCACAATCGTCCACCAGCTCTCTGCTCAGGTTTCGGTGGAACGAACCCAGGGAAGACCGACGCCACCATGTAATAGCGTTCTCGCCCCTGGTAAGCGCCGAAATCCAGACCGTTCAAGACCATCTCAGTGAGGAAGTACCCCATCCGCCGCAGTGTCGTTCCCATCATCGCCCCGGCTCCGGATGCTTTGAAGTTCGGGACGTTTTCCACCAGCACGACGGCAGGGTTCACGACCTCGATCTGTTTTAGTGCCGGGTAAACCATGTCGAGCATGGTGGAGAGATCCTCAAGAGAACGCTCTTTGTCCCTTGGACTTTTGGCGTTTGAGTGGTCATCACACCCCAACGAGTAATGGGCCAAACCAATTGGTGGGCACTCCGCCAGCAAGGCTCCAAGGCGATCCAGCTCCAGGTGATGAATGTCTTCATTCAGCAGGATACGCGGGGAGCTGTTCACCAGCGTATTGAGCGCATGTACTTCACTCAGGTTCCGCCCGGATGCTCTGTCTCTGGCTTCAACTGGACGATGCTCCAAAACAATCTCAGCCTTCCAGCCAAGCGCTTCCATAACATGAATGTCTACCCCGCCAGTCAATGCCACAAAGGCACGGAAAGGGCTGGTTTTTCTGAACCGATCCGCAATGGCAAAGGCTCTGTTTGCGACAGGAGTGAAGACTACTCGGCCTTTTCGCATTTCGACGTGGAAACGCTCTGTATAGCGAGGGAAGCACTTATCTATGAGCCCTTGTCCAGAAAACTCAATAACGGTTTCCAGCGGGTTGTTGGAGCGACTCTTTGGTTGATACCGGCGCTGATAAACCTGGTGTGTCTGTAGTTCATCGGTCGCTGGGATCACCGAAAAACCGCCCATCCCCTCCCCTGGCTCAACGGCGATGCCCATACCTGGCTTGAACCCCATAACATCCAAAAAGTTGGACGAAACCCTAACCTTGCGTTTATCGCCTACTCGATTGAACGCAAGTTGTTTGGTTACTACGGAGGGGGAGACGATCGGTAACATTGGTCAACCTCTTTTCTTCTTGTTTTGCTCGCGCTTCACCATTGCTCCAGCAGCTTTCAGAAGTCTCTGGTTCTCCGCCAGCTCCTCTTGGAGTTCCTGAGTATCCTCTTCTGTCTGAGGCTTTTTCAGCTCGGCCTCGCAATATTGGACCTCTTCCTGCAAGCTGACTTTCGCAAACTTGAGAGCGGCCAGTCGCGTCGTATAAACGCCAAAAGGCAATTCGCCACCTTCCCGGAACTGCTTCAAACACCAGCTCGGTATAGATGGCAACCAACCAAAGTCCCCATTCTTCCGTGACCTTTTCCCCCACGTAATCCCATCTAACTTTTGGGCAAGATTGACATAGCGTTGATCGCTGGTTGAGTTGCGTCGTTTCTGAATAGAGCGAACTATCCACTCTGTAACCTCGACCTTTGCTTTATCATCATCAGAGATGTAATAAAGGGCTGCGTACAACACAGCGCCTTTACGAATGACTGATGGTGGGTATGCCTGGGCTTTCATCTATCCCCCTATCGCTTTTTCTGTCCGACAAGACGGAGATGATCGGCGGCCAAGTCATACTGCTCGTTTTTGTCGCGGCGGCGGAATCTGTCAAAAAACTTCCCTCGTGGCAGGGTTTCTTCCATAGCGATCAGGCGGTTCAGCCACACTTCTTGAGGTAGCATCCCTGCTGGAGTCGGCCCGAGCTTACGTCCTTCCTTGACGTGCTCCATTGTTTGCGTGGCAGTAAAAATCGCACCACCAAACTTTCTCCACTTGAATTGCAGGGGCATATCTGGAGACTCATCCAGCATCAATTTCTTATTGGTTTGTTCTGTCACGACAATTACTCCACCATCCATTCTTCACTAAGCAGGAACGCCCAGCGCTCTTCTGCTTTTTCTGGGTTGTCTTTGGCCTGTTTGATCATGATCTCGGCGGCGTTAAAGCCTACCTCTCCACTGAACCGGCCCCATGAATGGCTATGCCACTCGCGCATCACACTTCGGCCAAGCGATGCAAGTTCTGGACTTACACCCTCATGGAGGGCATAAAGCTCCCAAGCATCCCACCCGTATCGTAATAGGTTGTGCCCTGGGGCGTTAAAGGCCTGAGCAGCCTTGAACCGCTCTCCAGGCTCCTTCCCTCTAACATCCACACCCTGGAGCACCAACCCCATTACCACTTCAATGACCGGCTCGCGTTGCTTCTTTGCCAGCTCGATGGCAGCCACCAGCATTGCTTTGGCGTCAGCAAATTTCCCATGCCCTTGGCACATACCGCAGGTTTCTTTGGAAGGGGAAAAGTCATAAACACCGGAACCAGCACAGAGGCGGCATGTCATGTCAATCATGGGCTCTTCTCTCCTCATACTCTTCGATGCGCTCTTTCAGACGCTGAACCACTGGTGCGAGCTCAGGGATAGCTTCCGCTTCCTCAAGCGTGTATCGCTTGTCTTCCTGGTAATCGACTATTTGAGGAGGCCTTGGCTGTTTAGGGAACTCAGCAAAGTCATTCAGCGACATCGAGGTAGGAAGTCCTCCTTCAATCTCACCTTTTTCGTTGAGTGACTGGGTGACGATAAGCTGTGTTCCGCCCACCTCGGTATCAAAGCGGTCATCAAAGCGCTCACCGATAGTCCAGCCGCCACGGCCAAGAACACAGGTCGTACTCATACGTAGGCGATTGAATGCTTTAGCGTCATCCCAGTTCAAAGGATTTTCATCCATGAGGAAAAAAGGCGCTTCGTCCCGAACGAACACCTTGGACTTGGCGTTATCGAAGATCGGCCCAAACACCCCCTGCTGGAGGTATGGTTCGACCTTCTCTGCAAGATCCTGGTGCCCTTGAGAACGCAGCGCCTCATAGAGCTGGGTGATTGTTTGTTTGCCGGTGCCCGGAAGGCAGGACAATACTGTCTGCTTTTCCTCGTCACTCAGGCTTACCATTCTGGACAAAAAGCTGACTACCAGCTCGTTGTGCCCATCGACCGTTTCAATGTTGAGCTTGTTCTCGTCCATCTTCTTCCTCAGTAATCGGTTCGATAAATTCAATGGAGTCCATGCTTACATGACTGATAATGGCTTTCAGGCCGCAGCAGTCGCATGGTTCAAAGGTCAGTTCTGATCCCTTGGGAGACTGATGCGTGACCGTTGCCACAGCCCCTAGAGGGATCACCCCCCAGCCGTTTTTTAGTACCCGAGTAGTTCTGACCAGCCGACCTTTGTACTCTCGTTTCAGTTTCGGATGCGGCACTACCGCATATCGCTTACTCATTTCGGTCCCCTTGTACCAAAGGCTCGACAACCAGCTCTTGAGCTTCGTCCCAGTCGGACACCTTTGCATCACCAAACGCAAAGGCAATTCGCATAGCCACTGTCGGCCTGCCTATTTTCATCAAGTAAGCCGCAGCACCGGCACACATCGACTCTTGTCCCGAAGGTGCATAGTTACCCTCTTCATCCCATTCACCACCTGACTTTGAATGCACGGTCTTGTGGCAATGAAACGTCGTCATGTCGTTTTCAACGATGTCGTTGATGATGCCTTCTAATCGCCCAGGGACCAGCTCGATAGCGCCCTCCTTCCGGAATGGACAGTTGGCGCAAGGTTTCTTCAAACGGAGATGATTTGCTTGCTTTGGCATACATATCACTTTTACAGTATCATTTTATGATTCTATGATATAGCCATATTCCGTGTAGTCAATATCTCACTAACAATTACTTTCTATCGGACGCTTACGCGCCCATTTTGGGCAGATAGACAAGTTATTTGGGCGTTTGGAGTGTGCGAGGTGGACAGCGGGGAGACTTTCACATGTGAAAGTTTTGTTTCTTGGTATCGTTTTATTGTCCCTTGATATTATTTTATGATGCTGTAATAATCATAAATAAGGGCCGCATCGCTCTTCGACCTTCGTTGCAGCCCTTACAACACAATCAAGCAATTAAGGAGCTTTGTTATGCTGCAAGGCAATACTAACACGAATAAGCGCATCCCGCTCGCGGCGTTCATGAAATGGCCGCTGGCGAAACGTCAGGACTTCATCGACCGGGAAATGTCCGGTTGCCCCGACTTTATCAAGACGTCTTTGCTTCGGCATTAAGGCGATCAGGCAGGAAAGCAAAGAACCTCGCTTCGGCGGGGTTCTTCGTTTCTACCTCTTGAATGTTTCGTCAGAACAAACTGGAGCGCTTATGTCACCAGAAACACAGCAACTTACATCCAAGGCTTTATCTCTCATCGAGCAGTCCCGATACAGAATGGGCACATCTCGGTTTGTTGAGGCCTTTATTGACCAGTGGGCATACTTGCAGACTGGCCTATACCCAGCCAAGGAGGAGATCCCGGAAGAACTTCAGCCGGTCGCCTTCGAGCTCTCTCACGTCCTGTCTGCCGCCATTAAGCGCGACCCCACCAGCGATGTTTTGGGTTACGTCCTAAGCATGTCTGGCTTCCACAAGAAGGGCACCAATTACTTCCCCACTCCTCCAGAGATTGGCCGCTTGATGTCACTCATTGTTGGCTCACAGTCTTCGGCAGACTTTTATGAGCCCTGCTGTGGTTCTGGCATCAACGCCATTCACTGGATGGAAAACCTGATCGAGAACCACGGTCCCGAAGCATTGAGAGAAGCCTCAATCTACCTGGAAGACATCGATCCGTTGATGGTGAAGTGCTGCATGATCCAGCTATTCCATTATTTCGAGTCCCGCAATACCACTCCCAAAACGCTGAGTATCGTCGGCATAGACACCCTTAGCAGACGAACCAAGAACATCGCCTACTACGCCGAAAAACCTCCAGCAACCGCCGCTACCGTGGCAGCATAAAAAAACCCGCCGATTGGCGGGTTTTGCATTCAATGCGCTGCTCTATGGCACCTTACAGTTTTCCGTACCGGTTCAAGAACGAAGACCTGTCTAAGATCCCCCAGTCTGTCAGCATGTAGTAGCCGGTGGCACCTCGTTCGCCGGTAGACTCCCTGACGAACAAGATATTCATTCCGAACTCATCACGCAGGGCAGACAACTGTCTCTTGATCGTTGATTCAGGAATATTTGTTGCCTTGTGAAGGTCTTGGAGACTTGGCTTCTCCGTTTTAGACAGGGCATTCACCAAAGCAAATTTTCTTTTCATGTCCTGTGAGATCTTCATATTCACCTGTTCTTGACAGGCCCAACCTCTCTGGCTGGGCCTCCTTTATTAGCCTTCGACACTCAGGAGTTCAATGTCTGACACAGGCACATGAACATGCTTTTCCTTGCCTTCGCCATCGAGCGTTTTAACCCAGACAGT
This sequence comes from Pseudocitrobacter sp. 73, assembly GCF_008369545.1. Classification (NCBI taxonomy): domain Bacteria; kingdom Pseudomonadati; phylum Pseudomonadota; class Gammaproteobacteria; order Enterobacterales; family Enterobacteriaceae; genus Pseudocitrobacter; species Pseudocitrobacter sp. 73. The sequence continues at coordinate 62,457 of NZ_VTZO01000007.1, forward strand.
AGACGGAACCAGAGCAACACGGTCGGTCATGATGACTCCACGTTTGGTCTCGCCATCCAGGTTAACGTTGACAGCAAAAATCAAACTGTCAGCCCGGACGTTCTTCCATTCCTTGTCCTTCGGCAGAGGAGGAAGAGCATCACCGCCTTCTTCATCTTTGTCCTTGCCGCTGTTATCTGGCTGCTTGACAGGATCTTTGTGCTCACCCTCTTCATCACGCAAAGGGTCTTCGTCATCATCGTCCTGACCATTGGAATTTTTACCCCCTTCCAGTTCCTCCTGGGCAAGGTTCAGGTCGTCATTCCCGGTTTGTTCCGACGTACCATCCCCACCCGAGTTGAGGGATTGCTCGTCGGTGTTGCCAGCGCCAAGCTCATCATTCTGGTGGGAGCCAGTCAGTGGGCCTTTTTCCATTTCGTCTTTGATACGTTTGGCATCATTCAGCAGCTCACGGCTTTGTTTACGAGTAATCCCGTCAGACATAGCCACCGCGCAGACGGCGCGACATCTTTCTTCATTCAGATCGAACAAGAGACGAAGGTTATTCAAGGTCTCTGTATCAGAACATACTTCATTATCGTATAACTCACGCACACAGTCAGGTAGCTTGAGCAACGACAGATGCGTAGATACGAAAGTGATATTCTTACCGAGCCGATCAGCAATATCCTTTTGCTTCCAACCTTCTTCAATAAACAGGTTTAACGCCTCGGCAATCTCTACCGGAGTCAAGTCATCCCGCTGGATGTTTTCGATCAGCTCACCAGCAGTCTCGTCCAAGTTGTTCTGGACCTTATCATTCACCACCAAGTCAATGGTCTCGATACCAGCGTGTTTACACGCTCTCCAACGCCGCTCCCCTTTTTGGATGACGAACTTGCCTTCTTCGTTCTTCGGGAACACGATGATCGGAGACTGCTGCCCTTCGGTCAGCAAGGTTGCCGCCAGCTCTTCAATGTTACGGAAGCGCTTACGAACCTGGACCTTGGATACAACGTCGTCAACAGGTACGGTAAGAACCTCTTTGCCTTTCTTGCCTTTGGCGGCTTTAGCAAGTTCGGACAGGCCTTTTAAATTGTTCAATGCCATCGCTTAGCCCACCTTCTCTAATAGTTCTTCCAACACCGCCTCAACTTCTTTGGCCGCGACATGTCCATAGCGAAGCTCCCAGACAGGGATGCCATCAGTCGTCGCCGTATCGAGCGGAGGCCGGTGCATAATTTTGTTCTCAAACAACAGATCCGGAACTGTGTTCTCCAGCGACTTGAGGGCTTTGTCGTGATTGACAGAGCGGTCCATGTCGTTGATCACGATGCCCAGGATCTCCAAATCTTGGTTGTACGCCTCGCGCACACCAATAATCGTGTTCAGGAGACCTTCTACGCCGTCCACAGCGAAGCCAGAGAGCTTTACTGGACATGCCACATGGGTAGACATCACCAACGCTGCCACCAGCTTTCTGCCGAGGCTAGGCGGACAATCAATCAGCACGTAGTCGTAGTTCTCAAACAGCTCAGCCAAATGGCGAGCCGGATTCATGGCCTGGTCAAGAGGCACAGCCTCCATCTCAAACAGATCCGGGTCGTTTTTCGGCGTATGAATGAGGTCTGCACCGCAAGGGCAGTGCATGACCTCAATGCCGTCCAGCTCGTAAGCGAACAGCTCTGCGGTTTTGGTTCCTGTGAGGATGGGCTCGTAGTCACCATCCTCAAGCTCTCGTCTGGGGGCCAGTCGAGAGGACGTGTTCCCCTGACCATCCATATCCAAGACCAGCACTTTCTTTTTCTTCTGTAACGCCAGATAAAAGGCCTGCTGGATACAGAGGGTACTCTTACCCACTCCGCCTTTCTGGTTGGCGAAGCTGATTACTTTTGCCATACCCACCTCTATTTTGGTTTCTCGCAGGTGATCAAGACCACCCCCAAACTTTCACATGTGAAAGATTGTAGCGATCATAAAATGATACTGCAATATCTAATTATGGTTCTGTTAAAACAAACTTTAAACAAAAAAACGGCCATGAAGGCCGCTTATTGACAAGGTTTGTGCTGTCAGCGCAATTGATTTGCTGCTCCAAGCCCATTCGCCAATAACTGCATCGCATCGTTGAACAGCGCGGAGCCCCGTTCCGGTGTGAGCAATTCCGGCATATCTTCTCGCGGCCAAGTACCGGCTACTTGAATGAGCAAACTGGCAGCCCAGTGGATCTGCTTTTCTTCACTTTCATCGGCCAGAGTGCATACGACGGGGAAACCGTACTTACGCCCCCAGCGACTCACCTCTTTGAACGATACCAGCTCAGGCTTTTGCAAATCCCGGCTGTAGGCCTCAGCTATCATGTGGTTCAGTTCTTTAGCGTCCATTTATCCCACTCTATTGTAAACAAGACATTTTTATCTTTTATATTCAATGGCTTATTTTCCTGCTAATTGGTAATACCATGAAAAATACCATGCTCAGAAAAGGCTTAACAATATTTTGAAAAATTGCCTACTGAGCGCTGCCGCACAGCTCCATAGGCCGCTTTCCTGGCTTTGCTTCCAGATGTATGCTATTCTGCTCCTGCAGCTAATGGATCACCGCAAACAGGTTACTCGCCTGGGGATTCCCTTTCGACCCGAGCATCCGTATGAGACTCATGCTCGATTATTATTATTATAGAAGCCCCCATGAATAAATCGCTCATCATTTTCGGCATCGTCAACATAACCTCGGACAGTTTCTCCGATGGAGGCCGGTATCTGGCGCCAGACGCAGCCATTGCGCAGGCGCGTAAGCTGATGGCCGAGGGGGCAGATGTGATCGACCTCGGTCCGGCATCCAGCAATCCCGACGCCGCGCCTGTTTCGTCCGACACAGAAATCGCGCGTATCGCGCCGGTGCTGGACGCGCTCAAGGCAGATGGCATTCCCGTCTCGCTCGACAGTTATCAACCCGCGACGCAAGCCTATGCCTTGTCGCGTGGTGTGGCCTATCTCAATGATATTCGCGGTTTTCCAGACGCTGCGTTCTATCCGCAATTGGCGAAATCATCTGCCAAACTCGTCGTTATGCATTCGGTGCAAGACGGGCAGGCAGATCGGCGCGAGGCACCCGCTGGCGACATCATGGATCACATTGCGGCGTTCTTTGACGCGCGCATCGCGGCGCTGACGGGTGCCGGTATCAAACGCAACCGCCTTGTCCTTGATCCCGGCATGGGGTTTTTTCTGGGGGCTGCTCCCGAAACCTCGCTCTCGGTGCTGGCGCGGTTCGATGAATTGCGGCTGCGCTTCGATTTGCCGGTGCTTCTGTCTGTTTCGCGCAAATCCTTTCTGCGCGCGCTCACAGGCCGTGGTCCGGGGGATGTCGGGGCCGCGACACTCGCTGCAGAGCTTGCCGCCGCCGCAGGTGGAGCTGACTTCATCCGCACACACGAGCCGCGCCCCTTGCGCGACGGGCTGGCGGTATTGGCGGCGCTGAAAGAAACCGCAAGAATTCGTTAACTGCACATTCGGGATATTTCTCTATATTCGCGCTTCATCAGAAAACTGAAGGAACCTCCATTGAATCGAACTAATATTTTTTTTGGTGAATCGCATTCTGACTGGTTGCCTGTCAGAGGCGGAGAATCTGGTGATTTTGTTTTTCGACGTGGTGACGGGCATGCCTTCGCGAAAATCGCACCTGCTTCCCGCCGCGGTGAGCTCGCTGGAGAGCGTGACCGCCTCATTTGGCTCAAAGGTCGAGGTGTGGCTTGCCCCGAGGTCATCAACTGGCAGGAGGAACAGGAGGGTGCATGCTTGGTGATAACGGCAATTCCGGGAGTACCGGCGGCTGATCTGTCTGGAGCGGATTTGCTCAAAGCGTGGCCGTCAATGGGGCAGCAACTTGGCGCTGTTCACAGCCTATCGGTTGATCAATGTCCGTTTGAGCGCAGGCTGTCGCGAATGTTCGGACGCGCCGTTGATGTGGTGTCCCGCAATGCCGTCAATCCCGACTTCTTACCGGACGAGGACAAGAGTACGCCGCAGCTCGATCTTTTGGCTCGTGTCGAACGAGAGCTACCGGTGCGGCTCGACCAAGAGCGCACCGATATGGTTGTTTGCCATGGTGATCCCTGCATGCCGAACTTCATGGTGGACCCTAAAACTCTTCAATGCACGGGTCTGATCGACCTTGGGCGGCTCGGAACAGCAGATCGCTATGCCGATTTGGCACTCATGATTGCTAACGCCGAAGAGAACTGGGCAGCGCCAGATGAAGCAGAGCGCGCCTTCGCTGTCCTATTCAATGTATTGGGGATCGAAGCCCCCGACCGCGAACGCCTTGCCTTCTATCTGCGATTGGACCCTCTGACTTGGGGTTGATGTTCATGCCGCCTGTTTTTCCTGCTCATTGGCACGTTTCGCAACCTGTTCTCATTGCGGACACCTTTTCCAGCCTCGTTTGGAAAGTTTCATTGCCAGACGGGACTCCTGCAATCGTCAAGGGATTGAAACCTATAGAAGACATTGCTGATGAACTGCGCGGGGCCGACTATCTGGTATGGCGCAATGGGAGGGGAGCAGTCCGGTTGCTCGGTCGTGAGAACAATCTGATGTTGCTCGAATATGCCGGGGAGCGAATGCTCTCTCACATCGTTGCCGAGCACGGCGACTACCAGGCGACCGAAATTGCAGCGGAACTAATGGCGAAGCTGTATGCCGCATCTGAGGAACCCCTGCCTTCTGCCCTTCTCCCGATCCGGGATCGCTTTGCAGCTTTGTTTCAGCGGGCGCGCGATGATCAAAACGCAGGTTGTCAAACTGACTACGTCCACGCGGCGATTATAGCCGATCAAATGATGAGCAATGCCTCGGAACTGCGTGGGCTACATGGCGATCTGCATCATGAAAACATCATGTTCTCCAGTCGCGGCTGGCTGGTGATAGATCCCGTCGGTCTGGTCGGTGAAGTGGGCTTTGGCGCCGCCAATATGTTCTACGATCCGGCTGACAGAGACGACCTTTGTCTCGATCCTAGACGCATTGCACAGATGGCGGACGCATTCTCTCGTGCGCTGGACGTCGATCCGCGTCGCCTGCTCGACCAGGCGTACGCTTATGGGTGCCTTTCCGCAGCTTGGAACGCGGATGGAGAAGAGGAGCAACGCGATCTAGCTATCGCGGCCGCGATCAAGCAGGTGCGACAGACGTCATACTAGATATCAAGCGACTTCTCCTATCCCCTGGGAACACATCAATCTCACCGGAGAATATCGCTGGCCAAAGCCTTAGCGTAGGATTCCGCCCCTTCCCGCAAACGACCCCTGGAAGCCCCGTAGCGACGCGGAGAGGGGCGAGACAAGCCAAGGGCGCAGGCTCGATGCGCAGCACGACATAGCCGGTTCTCGCAAGGACGAGAATTTCCCTGCGGTGCCCCTCAAGTGTCAATGAAAGTTTCCAACGCGAGCCATTCGCGAGAGCCTTGAGTCCACGCTAGATCTATCTCATCTGCGCAAGGCAGAACGTGAAGACGGCCGCCCTGGACCTCGCCCGCGAGCGCCAGGCGCACGAGGCCGGCGCGCGGACCCGCGCCACGGCCCACGAGCGGACGCCGCAGCAGGAGCGCCAGAAGGCCGCCAGAGAGGCCGAGCGCGGCCGTGAGGCTTGGACGCTAGGGCAGGGCATGAAAAAGCCCGTAGCGGGCTGCTACGGGCGTCTGACGCGGTGGAAAGGGGGAGGGGATGTTGTCTACATGGCTCTGCTGTAGTGAGTGGGTTGCGCTCCGGCAGCGGTCCTGATCAATCGTCACCCTTTCTCGGTCCTTCAACGTTCCTGACAACGAGCCTCCTTTTCGCCAATCCATCGACAATCACCGCGAGTCCCTGCTCGAACGCTGCGTCCGGACCGGCTTCGTCGAAGGCGTCTATCGCGGCCCGCAACAGCGGCGAGAGCGGAGCCTGTTCAACGGTGCCGCCGCGCTCGCCGGCATCGCTGTCGCCGGCCTGCTCCTCAAGCACGGCCCCAACAGTGAAGTAGCTGATTGTCATCAGCGCATTGACGGCGTCCCCGGCCGAAAAACCCGCCTCGCAGAGGAAGCGAAGCTGCGCGTCGGCCGTTTCCATCTGCGGTGCGCCCGGTCGCGTGCCGGCATGGATGCGCGCGCCATCGCGGTAGGCGAGCAGCGCCTGCCTGAAGCTGCGGGCATTCCCGATCAGAAATGAGCGCCAGTCGTCGTCGGCTCTCGGCACCGAATGCGTATGATTCTCCGCCAGCATGGCTTCGGCCAGTGCGTCGAGCAGCGCCCGCTTGTTCCTGAAGTGCCAGTAAAGCGCCGGCTGCTGAACCCCCAACCGTTCCGCCAGTTTGCGTGTCGTCAGACCGTCTACGCCGACCTCGTTCAACAGGTCCAGGGCGGCACGGATCACTGTATTCGGCTGCAACTTTGTCATGCTTGACACTTTATCACTGATAAACATAATATGTCCACCAACTTATCAGTGATAAAGAATCCGCGCGTTCAATCGGACCAGCGGAGGCTGGTCCGGAGGCCAGACGTGAAACCCAACAGACCCCTGATCGTAATTCTGAGCACTGTCGCGCTCGACGCTGTCGGCATCGGCCTGATTATGCCGGTGCTGCCGGGCCTCCTGCGCGATCTGGTTCACTCGAACGACGTCACCGCCCACTATGGCATTCTGCTGGCGCTGTATGCGTTGATGCAATTTGCCTGCGCACCTGTGCTGGGCGCGCTGTCGGATCGTTTCGGGCGGCGGCCGGTCTTGCTCGTCTCGCTGGCCGGCGCTGCTGTCGACTACGCCATCATGGCGACGGCGCCTTTCCTTTGGGTTCTCTATATCGGGCGGATCGTGGCCGGCATCACCGGGGCGACTGGGGCGGTAGCCGGCGCTTATATTGCCGATATCACTGATGGCGATGAGCGCGCGCGGCACTTCGGCTTCATGAGCGCCTGTTTCGGGTTCGGGATGGTCGCGGGACCTGTGCTCGGTGGGCTGATGGGCGGTTTCTCCCCCCACGCTCCGTTCTTCGCCGCGGCAGCCTTGAACGGCCTCAATTTCCTGACGGGCTGTTTCCTTTTGCCGGAGTCGCACAAAGGCGAACGCCGGCCGTTACGCCGGGAGGCTCTCAACCCGCTCGCTTCGTTCCGGTGGGCCCGGGGCATGACCGTCGTCGCCGCCCTGATGGCGGTCTTCTTCATCATGCAACTTGTCGGACAGGTGCCGGCCGCGCTTTGGGTCATTTTCGGCGAGGATCGCTTTCACTGGGACGCGACCACGATCGGCATTTCGCTTGCCGCATTTGGCATTCTGCATTCACTCGCCCAGGCAATGATCACCGGCCCTGTAGCCGCCCGGCTCGGCGAAAGGCGGGCACTCATGCTCGGAATGATTGCCGACGGCACAGGCTACATCCTGCTTGCCTTCGCGACACGGGGATGGATGGCGTTCCCGATCATGGTCCTGCTTGCTTCGGGTGGCATCGGAATGCCGGCGCTGCAAGCAATGTTGTCCAGGCAGGTGGATGAGGAACGTCAGGGGCAGCTGCAAGGCTCACTGGCGGCGCTCACCAGCCTGACCTCGATCGTCGGACCCCTCCTCTTCACGGCGATCTATGCGGCTTCTATAACAACGTGGAACGGGTGGGCATGGATTGCAGGCGCTGCCCTCTACTTGCTCTGCCTGCCGGCGCTGCGTCGCGGGCTTTGGAGAAATTCTTCAAATTCCCGTTGCACATAGCCCGGCAATTCCTTTCCCTGCTCTGCCATAAGCGCAGCGAATGCCGGGTAATACTCGTCAACGATCTGATAGAGAAGGGTTTGCTCGGGTCGGTGGCTCTGGTAACGACCAGTATCCCGATCCCGGCTGGCCGTCCTGGCCGCCACATGAGGCATGTTCCGCGTCCTTGCAATACTGTGTTTACATACAGTCTATCGCTTAGCGGAAAGTTCTTTTACCCTCAGCCGAAATGCCTGCCGTTGCTAGACATTGCCAGCCAGTGCCCGTCACTCCGCGGTCTTCACTGCGTGATCGAGTTGATCGACACCCGCCGTGACACGCTCCATGAAGTGCCTGCCTGCGTCTGTTAGCCGAACGCCCCGCGCATGGCGCTCAAATAGCAGGACACCAAGGTTATCCTCCAGCGCTTTCACACGCGCGCTGACGCTCGACTGGCTGATACCAAGTGCCTTGGCCGCATGCCGAAAATTCAGATGCTCGGCGACGGCGATGAACTGAACAAGGGAAATGAGCGGTATCCTGCCAGACAGGATACCGACATTCACGAGGTTTCGATGGTTAGTGCGCCGCATCGGAGCGGGCCTGCTACCAGTCGTCGGTTAGACGACTGGCGACTTCTCGGTGGCAGCCCCACGGAGCCGAAGGAGCACCAGCCCCAACGAAACCAGTACCGCCATCGCCGTGGCGTAACAGATCACGGGCCACGCTGTGTCACCGTTTAAAAGTGCCACCGCCAATGTCCCGACAATGCTGACTATCAGGCTTTGAACGCAGAAGTAGAACGCGACCGCTGATCCCGCGATGTCGTCGAACTCTGCCAAAGCGCCGTTCGCGGTAACGGACACCGTGAAGACAATACCGACCGCGACAACCCACATCGGTAGGATGAAGGTGAGGAATGACGGCGAGCCGTAAAGTTCGCCGATCCCCAACAGGACCGCTCCGCAAACAAGCAACGCCATCCCACGCGCCACGCATCCTGCGATGCCCCATCTGGCGACAAAGGACTTCGCGAAACGGGTTGTCACGATCATTACAAGCGCGACAGTGGCGAAGGCAAAGCTGAATCCGATCTCGGAATATTCCGCTTGGCCTATGAGCACACGGGGAGCCGTCGAGAAGAAGACGAAGAAGGTGCCCATACCGGCGCTAAAGCCGACAGTGTAAACCCAAAAAGCCGGACTCGCGAAGATCGGCAAGACAGATCGGCGCGTCTTGACTTGATCCAGAGGGCGGGTTTCGTGCCACCTGAAACCCGCATTTAGGAGTGCGAGCATCGCCAGTATAGCCAAAGTAATGAATATCGCCTGCCATCCCAAGAACTCGCCGATCAATGCTCCGGCGATAGGGCCGAGCGCAGGCACGAACGCCAGCATCGAACTGAAAAGGCCGTAGATGACGACACCCTCAGGACGGTTGGCATAAACGTCGCGAACCGTCGCGAACGTCGCCACCAGCATGGCCGACGCGCCCACTGCTTGAAGTAGACGGAAAGCGACAAAGGCCGGTGCAGTTGAAGACCAAGCTGCTCCCAGAGACGCAATGACGAAAGCCGTTGCGCCCGCAAGTAGAATTGGCCGTCGCCCGATTCTGTCTGAGAGCGGACCAAAAATCACCTGGCCCACGCCGAGCATCACCATATAGAGGCTCAACGTGAGTTGGATCATAGCGGGCGTCGTGTTCAGGATGCCGGGCATCGCTGGAACGACAGGGAGATAAATATCCATCGCCAGTGAAGCGAGGATGTCGAAAGGAGCCATCAGCAGCAGTGCTGCCGGCAGCGTATAGGCCCACGCGGGGCGTGTGGTGGTCATGACGAATCAACCCTCGATTAAGGAATACCGGGCGACGTCTGCTCGTCAGCAATCAGATGAGACTAGCCTTACAGAGCGCCGCAACAACAATACTGGTTGTTGCGGCTTACTTGTCTGCTGACTTGGAATTTCCCATCTGATTACTCCACGCTTACGAATATGAATTGCTACATTTTATCCGATTATCTTTTGCTTCGCAATGCGGCATGGGCGCACTCAGCGTTCCAGCCCCCTCTGCCGCCCTAACTGCCACGACACCGACCCGCCCTGCACGATGCCCATAACCTCGCGGCCGAGTTGGCGGTCGATGATCGGCCGCCACGGGACAAGGGTGAACTCATGGGATTTCTCGACCACGGCGAACTTGCCGCTCGATAGATGCACGGTTCCGGTAAACTTGCCGCTGACGCTCTCGCCGTCCGTGGCGGCGCGGAACGGCAGGCCCTTACTCAAAGCCATATCCGATCCGACGCCGGCTACCTCGCGCTCCCGCAGGATGGCGAGAAGGTTGCGCCGGTAGAAGACGCGGCTGTCCCGGCTGCGGGTGGCGTCGCCCTGTTCGATATGGTGCTCGCGGCGCTGGTCCATGGCTTCGCGGACTTGTTGCCCGAAGCCGGTTGGCGCAAGGTCGGCCGTCTCGCCGTGGATCAGCCGCCGGTCCAGCCAGGTCGCGCCGTCCGATCCGATCTGTTTGTTCAGATCGACCGGGGAAAGGACGCGAACGCTGGCCTGACTGTCTCGGCCGGCGTCATGGGCGGCGGCACGGCTGACCAGATCATCGGGGATGCGCCATTGGTCGGCGTCGATCCGCTCGGCGATACCGGCCCGGCGTAGCGCCTCCAGCCGGCGCACATGGGCATCGACATAGCCCTCATAGTCGCCGCCTGGAACGCGGCACGTATAGGAAGAATAAACGCCCTTTTCACCCAAGTCCAACAGCTTTGGACCGCAGTTGACTCTTTCGACACCCCTGCGATGCAACCCAATCCGGCTGACGGGGAGCCAGCAACGCTGAAAATTTACCCTCCTCTTTCCCACTAGCGGCTCCTTTTCCGACAACCAGCACGGCGGATCCCTGCCGCGGCGCTGTGAACGCAGCATTTTGATTGGTATCGTTGGCCTTCAGGCTCGTCAGTCAAACAGACCCAGGAGCAGCTCAGCCGGTGGCGCCCGGCTTTCGGGTAACGCCCTGGTCCCGCTGGTTTCGGCTTTGTGCTTCAGGTGATCAAGGATCTGCTTGATCACTATAGGGTCTTCAATGCAGGCGATGACTTTCATGGCGCCGCCGCAGCCGCTGCAGGTCTCGATGTCGATATTGAAAACACGCTTGAGCCGTTGCGCCCATGTCATCGACGCTCGCCGTTGTGCTGGTGTTGCCGGTTCATCAGCCACCCTGACCTTGTTGCCCCTGCCCCGTTTTGCCGGCGTGACCAACGCCCGGTGCCGACTGTTGGGTGCGAACACCCCGTGGAAGCGGGTTAGGTTGACTCTGGGCTTCGGTACCAGGGCGGCCAGCCTTGCAATGAAATCCAATGGTTCGAAAATGACGTGCGTGGTGCCGTCCCGGTACGGCGTCTTGAGCTGGTAGCGCACGTTGCCGCCTCGTGTTAACGACAGCCGCTTCTCGGATACCGCCGGGCGGCTGATGTACCGGCACAGCCGTTCGAGCTTCTTGCGTTCATCGGCCCTGGCCGCCACGCCGGCGTGCAGGCTGGACCCGGCTACCTTGCCAATCCCGTCACCGAACGGATCACCACTGGTCGGCAGAGTTTGCAAAGTGAACACCTTTCGCCCCGCCTGTGAACCGACAGCGATACGGTAAGTGATCGAGTGCCCCAGCAGGGGTGTCATCGGGTCGTCATCCACCGCATCCGAGGCCAGATAGCTGTTTTCGACATCCCGTTCCAGCAGGCCTTGCCGTTCCAGATAGCGACCCACCCGGTGGGCGATGGTGTGCGTCAGCTGGGTGAGCTCTGGGCTGGTCGGCGCCTTGACCCAGCGGAAACGCGCTGAGCCGTGGGATTGCTCGACATACACACCGTCGAGAAACAGCATGTGGAAGTGAACATTCAGATTGAGCGCCGATCCAAAACGCTGGATCAGGGTGACCGCGCCCGTCTTGGCCACTTGGTGGGTATGGCCCGCTTTCTTGACCAGGTGCGTGGCAATGACGCGGTAAACGATGCCCAGCACCCACCCCATGATCTCGGGCCGGCTGGCAAACAGGAAACGCAGCTGAAACGGGAAGCTCAACACCCACTGACGCATGGGTTGTTCAGGCAGTACTTCATCAACCAGCAAGGCGGCACTTTCGGCCATCCGCCGCGCCCCACAGCTCGGGCAGAAACCGCGACGCTTACAGCTGAAAGCGACCAGGTGCTCGGCGTGGCAAGACTCGCAGCGAACCCGTAGAAAGCCATGCTCCAGCCGCCCGCATTGGAGAAATTCTTCAAATTCCCGTTGCACATAGCCCGGCAATTCCTTTCCCTGCTCTGCCATAAGCGCAGCGAATGCCGGGTAATACTCGTCAACGATCTGATAGAGAAGGGTTTGCTCGGGTCGGTGGCTCTGGTAACGACCAGTATCCCGATCCCGGCTGGCCGTCCTGGCCGCCACATGAGGCATGTTCCGCGTCCTTGCAATACTGTGTTTACATACAGTCTATCGCTTAGCGGAAAGTTCTTTTACCCTCAGCCGAAATGCCTGCCGTTGCTAGACATTGCCAGCCAGTGCCCGTCACTCCCACTCGATTGTAAACAAGCACACAAAACCCTTTAGTGACAACAATTTGCAAGAACTATCAGGCTCAGTGCCATGAAAAATACCATGACCAGATCATGAGGTTGAACACGGCTTGCGCCGGCAGCGTTCACGCTCCTGGTCGGCGATCTCGCCCGGCTGCAATGCTAGCTCAGCATCGGTCATGCGCTCCAGCACGTCGCGTAGGCGGATGGTGCAAGGAATGGGCGGCAGCTCGAACTCATAGCCGCCGGCGATCATTTCGGCCGCAATCTCCTCGGTGATGAAAAACGGCTCGTCGTCTTGGTTCGGCTTCTTCATGCCCTTTCCTCCTGGCGCTCATCCTGGCCGACAGCGGCCAGGGCATCGGCTTCCGTCAATGCGTCCTCCACGAACGCGCCGTGCTGCTTCGCTTCGGCCTGGCTGACCTCGGCCCATATCCGTTTCACCTGGGCCGCACTGTACCCGGCCAGCTCGGCGGTCTTGTTGATGCTGTAGCCGGACTTGCGCAGCGCGACAACTTGGGCGCGGCGCTTCGGATCAGCACGGCGGCCCTTGTACCGCCCGGCCTGGCGGGCCAACTCAATGCCTTGGCGCTGGCGTTCGCGCCTGTCCTCGTAGTCGTCGCGGGCCATCTGCAAGGCCAGGCGAAAAAGCATGATCTGCACGGCTTCCAGCACGATCTTGGCGACGCCCTGGGCCTCGGCCGCCAGGTCGGATAGATCGACCACGCCAGGGACGGCCAGGCGTGCGCCTTTGGCCTGTATCGAGGCCACCAGGCGCTCGGCCTCGGGCAAAGGTAGGCGGCTGATGCGGTCGATCTTCTCGGCAATGACCACCTCGCCGGGCTGTAGGTCGCCGATCATGCGCAGCAGCTCAGGCCGGTCGGCGCGTGCGCCGGATGCCTTCTCACGGTAGATGCCGGCGACGTAGTAGCCGGCGGCCTTCGCGGCCGTAGTGATCGCCTCTTGGCGTTCCAAGTCCTGCGCGTCGGTGCTGACGCGCAGATAGACCCGCGCCACCATCGGCGCGGCTACTGGCTTCGTCCTGCGCATACTTGCGGGCTCCTTTGGGCATACGCAAAGTGTCCGGTCATGCTACCCCCGGCCAAAAAGGCCGTCATGCGATTTATCTTGGCCGGGTCGTTATTGGCGGGTCTAAATGGCCGCTCCGTGGATCTCATCGCCAGAAATGGCGATGCGAGATCCAGGGCAGGGCGGCCGCCATCGTCAGACCTGGCGATGGTCGACGCCGGCGCGCATCGTCGGATGTGGCGATGCGAGCTCGAGGTCGGTGGCCACCGCCGGCGACCTGGTGCCATCGTCGGCAATGGCGATGCTGCAGCTCGACGTGCGCGGCCTGGTCGTCTCGGCATCGTCGGATGCGGCGATGCTCGAGCGAGGCGAAAAAAAACCGCCTCGGGGTGTCCGAGGCGGCAAGTCTGCATGCGGTTCAGGGAGGAAGAAACCGCGCCGGCGATCAGGGAGGAAAACCGCGCGGCCTGATGTGCAGCTCGGCCACTTTAGCCGGATTTTTCGACTTATCCGATGCGAGCGGCCCGCCGTGGGCGCTGCTCGATCTGCTGTTGCTTTTTCTCGACGTGCTTCTGCTCCTGGTGCTGCTGCTCGTCGCGCGGCACTGTTGCAAAGTTAGC
>NZ_VTZO01000070.1:0-2279 GCF_008369545.1 Pseudocitrobacter sp. 73
AGCGAGTCAGCTTGGGAAGACATGACCTGCTTATTCGCACCTTCCCTAGAGCCTTTCGTCGAAAGGCAAATATCGTTTATTGTGAGTAAACTTGATGAAATTCAGGATTCAGAAAAATTGGAGGCTGAATCCACGAAGACGTTGCTGCAGGAAGCTGATTCATACTCTGTTCTGGCCGGTGAATCACTACTGAATAAAATGGAGAATTTTGTAGATGGCGTATTTTATGTGGAATACCTTGTCAATAATGAAGAGACCTTGTCAAACCTGAAAATTGGCACACTAGATATCGGAAATCACGGTCGGGAGGAGATGTTACGCTATGGAGCTGAGCAACCTCAGATAGACCTTTTTAATCCGGGAATTATCCGGCATATCAATATTGCATCGAAGGCGGTACAGAACGTAATTGGAAAGAATGATGGTACAGGTGGGGCTCAGGTTAGCTCTGCAATAATGACGCTTAAAAATCGTCAGGTTGTTGAGGACGTTATCCATTTCAGAAAAATTGTTCTGAGCCCGGACTGGAATAATAATGTTTTAAATCAATATTATCTTAATAATACGGCGACGAGGAATCTCTTCCCTGCGGAATTTGCTGCACAGGCTGTTGCTCACATGGTGCTCCATGGTAACTATGCCGGTATCGAGTCGTACAGTGAACATATTGGTGAGGAACGGTTTGACCTGGCTTTGGCTGCATATCTTCGTTATCTACGTACTGCCGAGAGTATCTTTATAGCACTTAAGGATAAAAATGTTCTGCCGTACATCAAAAATGCTGTTGGCAGGATTGTTGATTTAGGTCTTCTGGTGAATATACCTGTCCTGAGCTTTGTTAAAGGTCAGTATGACGTCATCAAAGAAGCTACAAATGCAACCTCTCTTTTAATATTTGTGCGAGAGCGTCAAAAAGCACTGTCAGAGAAAATAATTGAGTCTGATGTGAATGCTATGGGTCCAGTATTTCTCCATGACGTATATCAGTCAGGTGAGCAGTTTGATATTTTGAAGAAAAAGCTGAACGCCCTGGCATGTGGAGTATTTAGTTCTTCTGAAAGGCTTATTGAGTGTTTTACGGTTCTTCCTGTGAACATGCGCTTTATCCTTGAACAAATGCAACTTCAGGGGCAGCATATCCGGATGGAAGGTAGTGTGGGTATCTTTGCATCATGGTTCCGTGATGCAGAGCCAGACGTTGTCACAAATGCCGAGAACATTCATTTTCTGTGGTCTTGCCTCGACGATACCCAGAGAGAGACTGTACTTGATGAGTTGCACGATGTCTTACTTGAAAGACATATTCGTATTGACAGCCGTATTGCGATTATTACCCGTTTTCATAATGAGTTGTCGTTTATTGAACCTGAGAAGGCCGTTGAACGCAGGGCTATTGCGGCGCTGTTTAGCGCTTCTGTTGATAATGTATTATTGTCTCAATGGCTTGACCGTCAGACGTTTTCATTTTCATCATGGTCTCCGGAGGACGCCCGTACGGCAACGAGTTGTATAATGAATAACTCGGAGATTTTTCCTCTCATCTGCAGGAATTCACAGTATATTAAAAACAGAATGTTACCAGAGAAAGCGGACGTTACAGAAGATAGTGATACGTTTCCGGACTGAGTTCGTTCTTTAAATCCTATACCTGAAGACCACAGCGGTGGTCTTTGGGAGTTTTTTTATTGCCTGATATACATTAAGCATGTTATATCTTGCTAAGAAATAATCATTCAGGGATTAATCATAACTACTGAAGTTATGTTGTGTTCTTTTCTTTTAAAAATAAATTATTCAGATTTATTTTCTATTGATTTAATGAGGTAGGGAATGACAGAAAGTGCTTTGCTTTTGCGAGAGGCATTTAATGAATCGGTTAACTATATGACATGGTCTTTTTATTCACTGATAACTGCTTACGTTTCGATGGCTTTTTATGATAGAGTTGAGGTTAAGACCCGAATAAATAATTATCTGAATAAGTTACTTTTCGTGATTGCTATGTCCGTTTTTATCCCAAATATGTACTTTGTTTCAATGGTGTTCAGTCAGAAGTTAGGCACCGCAGCTGGCGTTGCGTCATTCATTATTGGGCTACTTTTCATGATGTTAAACTCGGCACCTGTAATTACTGGTATCGTACAGCAGCGCAAAGATTGAGTTTTATGAGTATAGTCAGTTGGGTTTTCATCTGTTTTATCAGACTTAGAAAAATGAAATCTTTCAATTCATTGATTTTAAACGCAAAAAAATTTCTAAATGATCAGAATTATAGGGTG
>NZ_VTZO01000071.1:0-7540 GCF_008369545.1 Pseudocitrobacter sp. 73
TACTCTTGTTTTTATGTATTTAGAGTTAAACTCTACTTTTCTATTTTTAGAATTCAAGCTATTCATCGTAATTGAGAGATATCCTTTTAATGTTCAGCAAGCCTGTTAAAAGCACTTTATCTGAACCGCGTTTTGCCTAAATCCTGCTCAATATATACTCTCCCTGAGTTCTGAAATCCTCAAATTCCCCAATCTTAAAGCATTGATACATAGATGATGTCAGATAATGCGCAATCATCTCACCGCCAATATGGATCCGTTCCGGGTGTGGGTATGTCGCCTGTATAGCCCTTTGTTCATTCATCATTACAGGAATTGTCTGCAACAAATCCCCATCCAAGATTTGGCACTCAGGTTTTACTCCTGTTCCGTATTGTAATTGCTCTGATTCGAAATCATGGACTGAGCGATAGGCGAACGAAACGATATTTCCTGTTTCCTCGCAAATTGCGAACTGATAAACACTGGTTGTCACCGTTGAAGAAGAGGGAATTGCATGGTCATGCTTGTATTGTTTCCACAGCCTCCTTAGACAGGCCGATGTATGATAATTGAGATTTTGTATACCTGATACGACCATTCTGGTTGATGCTTCAAGCAACCAGGTGTTAGAAAATCCACCTGCCCCCGTTCCTGCTATGATGGTTCTTAGCTGGGGGATGTAACCTGCTTTGGAAACAAAAGATAACGGCTCCCCATTATCGGTGACGGCAAGGGTATCTGTTACAATCAGTGCTTGTGCTTCGTCTGTATAAAATATCAGTGATGACATATTTTCCTCATCCAGAAAAGACATTACATGAATCACAGAACAGGTCACTACAACCACGTGAAAGGGAGTCAGACCATTTTCCAGAGGTAAATATATTCTTGTGTTTGGACGCGTTGCGGTTCTCTGTAAAAAATATATAGCACAAACAAAAGTCCCCGCAGGGATAAATATAGTTATATGCGCTTTTTCTGCTGGCTTTTACAATTGAAAGTGACAGGTAAACGAAATGTGTTACAGGTTTCTTTTGCTTTTCGTTGGGTTCTGTATATGCGAATTTACCCTGTGTGTTATTTTTGCAATGGACTCAGGCTGTATTCAATCAATTAAGGTTTACTTCTGGCATTAAGATGTATCCGTTGCCTGTTTTTTAAGGGCACGGTTTGTGCCGGGAAATGAAAATCACATCTTAAGTTCTTCACTCAAAGGATTTGTGATGTTTATCACGTATGGTCCGGGTAACGTGTTGAGGTCAATGTATTGCATCGTGATGGTGTCGTTACATCTTTTACTTTCCTCCTGATTTGCATATTCACTCCCGGCAACCTGGTTGTTTGTTTTTTCTTCTTCCGGATTTATAGTGTAGGCATGAGGTGGCGTTTCAGGGCGACAGACTGTGAGGATAATCACTAACATTCATGCGCGTTATGGGCGTGTCAGCAAACTGGATGCAACAGAGCCGAAACTGAAATTTGAACCCGGATTTCTGTATGCTGAAATACCTTATATTAGCGGCATCCAGAATCGAAAACTGAGCCGATATGTACACTTTTATCTTATGGATAAAGCTATCCTGCAGGCCAGGGATTTAAAGCCTTTAGCCCGGGCATTTTTACGCTGGATAAGGTGGCTGGAGGATAACGGACTTGACCCTTTCACCCCGGGAACGTTGAAATACCAAAGCCCTACATATGGCTTCAGGGAGTATCTTCTGGGGGCCGTAAGGCAGGGGCGCATCGCCTCATCCACCGCGGCGGTGTACATCAGCGTTATCCGACGGTTTTACGTATTTCTGGGCAAGTGTGGTGAGCTGGCTGCCAGCTCATTTTTTACGTTGGTCGAAAAAGTCGTTGACGGGCGACGCAAGGTGATAAGTTCGGATCTTGCCATCAGGATAACCAGCACAACAAAAAGGACAATCAACCCACTGAATGATGCAGAGGTTCATATCCTGGATGAGGCACTGAAATCTGAGTCCGGGTTGTTCAGTTTAATGATTGTGCTGATGAAAAATTGTGGGCTACGGCTGGATGAAATGCTGACCCTGCCGTCGTCACTCTTTACTGAAGAGTACCTTGCCAGTGTCCCTGTATCTGAGTTGACCATCAGGGGGCTTCATATTGGTCCGAGATGCGGAGTTCATACGAAGTTTGGGATGACGCGAGAACTCTTCATCACCAGACGATTGTACGAGCAGGTTCTGGATTATCTGGCGGATGAGGAGTATGAAAAGAAGATCCAAAAATGGCGTGCACGACAGGGTGGGGAAGGGCGGCACGAGCCTTTATTTTTAATGGCAAACGGGAAACGGATGTCTGAAAAAGCCTTTTACTCCCGCTGGTACAGTTTTCGCCATCGCCTGGCCCGGTCTGCTCCGGGAAATGTGTTCAGACATAAACCCCATGATTTGCGGGCAACGTTTGCGACCCATTTTTTACGCTCGGCACTGAGTTGCTATCCCGATCAGGCCGCAAATGCGCTGGGTACAGTAAAATACTGGATGGGCCATAAAAGCGAAAATACGACGATGAAATACATCGTCTTTCTTCAGCAAAACCAGATTTCTGATGCAGTCGCCGGGGTCATGGACGCATTGATTGACGGTGCTGCAGGTCGCGATGGAGCCATATATGAGCCGGAGTGAAACGCAGATAACGTGGATGGCCGAAAATGTGCTGTCATGGGAGACGGTCAGCGGACACATCACTCAGCGGGATCTGAACCGATATTATTTACTTGACGTTTATCTTCAGGCTCATTTTTCAGATTATGTGTTGCTCCCCGGATGGTTTAGTGAACATTCGCATCTTGCCCGCCCTGAAAAACGCGATTTTATTGCCTCTCTGAAACGATTTCTTCTGTCTTACCGTCCCGCCGGAAGGTTAACCATTTTCCGTTATCTCAATATGTTTTTTATATGGCAGTCAGTCAATCAGTATGACTATGGCACGGCTGAAGGCGTTGAAATGTATATTAAACATCTCATGAACGATATTCGTCGGCGAAAAATTTCAGTCAGGATGGCAAGACACTACTTGTCCGTGGTCAACCGGTTTTTGCTTACGGGCGGGCAGATTCAGAGGCGGTATGAATATGAATTCTTACCGAAAGGAACGTATCAGCAGCAGGGAAGGGATAGCTATACCAGGAATGAACTTTCCGAGATCCTGAGGCAGTTGTCATCCATGAATGAGTTCCTTGCGGGATGTATCCGGGAGCATATCGCTAAATCGGAAAAAGGGGTGCGGCATTTCTCACCGTCTTTGCTGGCACCTGTTTATGAAGCGTATTTCCGGTATCCGGGAGAGAACGGGGTCAGCAGGGCAGAGATCATCATCAGGGACGTTCTGGAAAATTACTTTCTTACTTCTTTTTTTCTGTTCTGTTACCACACATGGGGAAACACCTCTCAGGTTCTGGGTCTGACGCGGGATGATATACATCTGGATGAAAAGGGTATCAGCACTGATTATGTTTATAAGGGGAGAGCGAATAAGTATATACGTCTGACGATAGGTAAATCGGAGTATGTGACCAAACGTGCGGGCTATTACTGGTTTCTGTCTTTTATCAGGCTCAGGGACGACATCGTTAACTATCTGGTTTCCGCAGATAACTTCCCTCCGGTACAGGCGCTGTTTCTGAGTGAGCCGCAGGTGAAATTCCGTAAGCTTTATTCTCTTAATCCCAGTCATCTGACTAAATTTTCTAACTCTGAGGGGGCGTGGGCCACGATGCGGCAGCTTAATCCCTCGCTTCCATCAATTACCGTTTCTGGCTTGCGCAAAACGTCTGAGCAGTATACGGACAGAACATTAAAGAATGGTCTGATTACGGCGGAAAAAGCACAGCATAACTGGGGCACTTACAGGCGGAATTATGCTGCAGGTAACCCACAGGGGGCGAAGGAAAACTTCAGTGCTGCACTTGATACGCTTATGAATCAGGGGATTGCGACACGTGCGTTATCCGAGCGGGTAAAAGTTGCTGATGAGCTGGGGATCGATCTGCGTGGAAGCGATGAGGGTGTGGATCTTTTATTGAATGGCCTGGGATGTCGATCGCAGGAGCCGCCTACAGATATTGAATTGCGCTTTATAAAAAAGCAAAAACGATTTGGCCGGACACCAAAGGCTTGTGCGGATTTTTCTCATTGTGTCGAATGTTCAAAAAGTTGCGTTGTGGAAACGCTGGAGTCTGTATGGCTCCTGCTGTCATTCAGGCATGCTATCGAGTATGGAAAACCGTTGTACATCGGTTCGGTCAATGCTGTGGAGCGTTATGAAACGTTACTCCTGAAGATTGATTTACGGCTTGGGCTGGTAGATGAGGCGACCCTGAAAAAAGCGCGCGTTAAACTTCAGCGAGAAGGTGTGGCTCCGGTATGGCAGATTTGAAGAAAAAAGAGGTAAGCCGTAGTCGAATGGCGGAGTTTCCTGCCGGAACGCCGCTTCGTTCAGGGGATGAGTTTCCGACTGAGGATATCATCTGTGAGGCACTAGAAAACAAAAGCTTTGAACGTCTGAATAACTGCCTGGTTATCGCCAGCTCAGATGAACATGATATGCGTTTTATCAATGAGGAGACGCTGAATATTTATTTCAGGGATGATGTCTGGACCAATCGCTATGTCAGAACCCATATTGGTGAAACGTTAAGAACCGTTAATTTTTCAGGCATACGGGATCCTGAACTGCGTCTTGAAGCCAAAATCATCTCAGCCAGCCTGCTCTGGATTGTCGGCAGGACCGCGAAGACGCAGTCACTGATCCGGAAATGTGCAAACATTGTGGCGGGAGCCCGTATTATTGAGTCTATGGGGTATCGCAGTCTGTTTCAGCTTCGTTTTCCGCTTGTCCGGAATGCTTTCATTGTAAAGATGAAGGAGGAGGATGAGCACGGCAGGAAGCGTTCTGAAAGAACATTACGTAATTACTTTATGGACCTGGCGGATATCTCGCTGACAGGTCATACCCGTCTTCGAAAATACGGTTACTTTCCTGATATTAGCTTCGACAGTTACAACAGTGTGGATGATTCAAACCAGACATATTGTATGCCTTTCAGTCTTATGATGTCTGTCTGGGAAGGGCTGATTACTGAACTGGATGCTGAAATCAGTGATTTCGATTTTGACGGGTTTTCCCGGCTGTGCGCTATCATAAACGGTTTTTATGATTCGCCTTACTATACGTCGATGCTGGAAGCCCGTAAAAGAGGGACAGCAAAAAGCATACCGGATTACCGGGCCGCGTATTACTACAATATTGTTGCCGGGGAAATTCGGGCGCTTTTCGCGACACTTGGCCCCGGGATGCAGGGCTGGTTCTCGGTACATAAAAATAAGCGCTGGAGATCTGATTTTATTGGCGTTGATCACATAAAGCTGAACACCTGGCATTTTGAGCTGACGTTAAAAGTCATGAATGTGATACAGGCCATGTCGGGGATGAGACACAGCGAAGTGCTTGGCGTGATGCACGGTTCACTGATTTATGATGGTGATATCCTGGGACTTCGTTCGGTGTTGCATAAGTTCGCCCCGGAAGGTGGAAGTCACGAAGACTGGGTTGTTTGTCGCTATGTGGAAAAGCCTTTTCAGCATTTACGCAGAATTAATCAAATCATGACAGGCCTGGACGGGAAGACGCTGGACAATGTTCCATTGTCTTTAAATATCAGGTCGTGGTTCTCGGAGCAAAAACTCTCTTTTATGGGGACGCAGCGCCAGACTGAGTGGGCAAAGAAATTTGTGAAAAGACACCATCTGTTCATCCGACGTGACCATATTGATGAGTTCAGGCTTTTAAATCCAAACATACGTGATGATGAACGCGTTGCGATGGAGATTCGGGAGGGGGCTTTCTGGCCATTGCGAACCCATCAGTTTCGCCGTTCACTTGCTGTACACCTCAGGCGTCTTGATCTGATTTCTACTAATGATCTTATCCGGCAGTTTAAGCACTTAATCAGAGGCATGACGGAGTGGTATATGTCCGGTGCACTCAACGCTTCGCATTTTAGCCGGGCGATCCCTCAGGCATTCGCTGCCGAGATTGAAAGGGTTGATACCGAACTCTCAGCTTCCAGGGCTGTTTCTTATCAGCATGAAGGCCTGCTTTATGGCGAAGGCGGGAAGTTACTGATGTCCCAGAGAGGTGGGCACTTACATCAGATGACGTTTCCTACACTGAAAAAAGCGATGAGCATGGCTAAACGAGGCGGGCAAAAACTGGTATCTCTTGGAAACGGTTTTTATTGCATGAATGGCCATGACTGCGAGTTTAAGGCGGTTGTTCAGTCAGCGTCCTGCAATCCGGGATGTGAGAACATGCTGGCCGGAGCTGATTCTGTTCCCGTGTGGAAACGCAGGATGGCTCATTATGACAACCTTCTGGAGATTGCCGTGCGAAATAATGCTCCTCAGGCTGACAGGGATTTTCTGATGCTTGAGAGAGATTTTTATGCAGATGCTGTCCGCTTTTTTGAAAAGGATGAATAGAGCATGACGAACGAACAGTCGGGGGTTAAAAAAACACAGGCAAGAGCAGAGCAGGCCCTGAGGGAACTGATGTTATCAGGGGAGCGTATCAGCCAGTATGCTGTGGAAAAACGAGCGGGGCTGGCAAACGGCACCCTGAATTATAACTGTCCTGAGTACAGGCAGGTCAGGGAGGCTATCCGCAGTCTGAAAAAAACGTGCCAGGGCACCGCGCCGGTTGATGAGCAGGGCATTGAGCAGCAGATCAAGCTGAAAGAAAAGTATCGCCGTCAGAGAAATGAGCTGAGGGAAGAAATCAAAAAGATGATGGCTGAAAATGTAGAGCTGTTACATAACCTTATACTTTTACAGCAGTATGTCAGGGAGCTTGAACGCAACACCGGGAGGGAGAAAGGGGACGTCATTCCGTTCTCGGGTGGTGTCAGGGACTGAGGCTATACTGAACGGAAGGACGCGAGGTGGACTGACCCCACGCCCGTAGACAAATTCTGTCCTCACGATGAGGCCTGTTCGAAGGCCTCCGGACTGAGGCCGCCGAGGTGACTGTGGCGCCGGGCCCGGTTGTAGAACACTTCAATGTAATCGAAGATATCGGCCCGGGCCAGATCCCGGGTTTTATAGATGCGTTTTCTGATCCGCTCTTTTTTCAGCGAACTGAAGAACGATTCGGCCACCGCATTATCCCAGCAGTTGCCACGCCTGCTCATGCTCGGGGCCAGGTTATTAGCCCGGCAGAAGCGCTGCCAGTCGTCACTGCCGTACTGGCTGCCCTGGTCTGAGTGCACGATGACCTCGCCGTCCGGTTTTCGCCGCCAGACGGCCATCATCAGCGCGTCGAGTGCCAGTTCGCGTGAGAGAGTGGGCTTCATCGACCAGCCGACCACATTACGGGCGAAGAGATCGATAACCACCGCCAGATACAGCCAGCCCTGCCAGGTGCGGAGTAGAGTAAGAGGCAGGGCGTAGTCGGACTATTTCCCTGCCTCTCCTCCCCGAACCGGACGTGCACCTTTCAGCGCATCCGGCTCTCCATTTAAATGCTGGCGAAC
>NZ_VTZO01000072.1:0-381 GCF_008369545.1 Pseudocitrobacter sp. 73
GACTATTTGCAACAGTGCCCGAAAAACCACGTTAAGAAAGCAACCTTCTGAAAAGGCGACGTTTATCAGTTTTTTTTCCGGCCATAAAGGGGGCGGAAATTATTCCCTGCACGGGTATTCGCAAGGATTTCGGTAGTGCTCTGGCTCTGCCCCCCATAACCTGGCGGACAGAGCATGATTGGGAAAGCGGTACCCTCACGGCAGAAACGATTGACGCAGGCTATATTTCTATTATTCTGGAAATATAGATAAAGGAGGTATTATGGATTTAAACACTGCTGCAAACGCACTTCGAGAACTGGGCCACCCGACACGTCTCAGCATATACCGGGAGCTGGTCAGGGCGGGTCATGAAGGCCTGCCGGTTGGCGAACTGCAGAA
>NZ_VTZO01000073.1:0-11102 GCF_008369545.1 Pseudocitrobacter sp. 73
TAAGTTAGCGCTTATGGGAGTTATCCCCGCCAATCTCATGTGCAGGCAGGTATCTTCAATGCACCTTTTTTTTGAGTTTTTGAACAAGCAGCCATAAAAAAACCTCCGTTTTTTATCCATCGCACGTTTTATCGTCGTTTTAGCCGTTTACATCAAAGAATCACCCCATCGCTCTGGTTATGTTGGTTTTTCTGCCTGAAACATTACCTCAGGTTATAGCTTCGTATTGCACAGGAGAAACTTACTGATGGGTGCTAAACCACTAACGCTTTCTTTGGACGGGCAGGCGCCTGTGATGCTGGACCGCGTGTCAGCAACGCTCGGGCACGATGGTATGGACATTCGGGCGCTGAATCAGTCTGGTTTATGCGGCTTTGATCCCGGTTTTTCTAACACTGCGGGCTGTCAGTCAGCGATTTCCTATATCGATACGGAGAAAAGTATTCTGCTACACCGTGGTTATCCGGTTGAGCAACTGGCCAGCCAGTGCGATTTTCTGGAAGTGGCTTACATCTTACTGGAAGGCCATGCCCCGGATGAATCCCGTTATCAGACCTTTCGGCAAAACATTACGCGGCATACGCTTGTGCATGAACAGATGTCAAAGATGTGCAGCGGTTTTCGTCGCGACTCACATCCAATGGCGCTGATGTGCGCCATGGTGGGGGCGCTGGCAGCGTTCTATCACGATGTGCTGGATGTGGAAAACCCTGAACACCGGGCGCTGGCGGCGACGCGATTACTGTCAAAAATGCCGACACTGGCGGCAATGAGCTATAAATTTAGCATCGAACAACCCGCGCAATACCCGCGTAACGATCTCTCCTATGCGGGCAATTTCCTGCACATGCTGTTTGCGATACCCGCGGAGAAATATCAGCTTAATCCGGTGATTGAACAGGCCATGAACCAGATTCTGGTGCTGCATGCCGATCACGGACAGTGCGCATCGACGACAACGGTTCGGGCTGCTGGATCTTCAGGAGCCAATCTGTTCGCCTGCATTGCTGCCGGGCTGGCATCCTTGTGGGGGCCAATGCACGGTGGTGCGAACGAAGCCAGTATGCGCATGCTGGAAGAGATTGAAACGGTGGAACAGGTACCTGCATTTCTCAGTAAAGCGAAACGGGATCCGCAGGCGTTCCGCCGTTTGGGCTTTGGGAATTCACGCTACCGTAATCTGGATCCTCGTGCGGCGATCCTGCGCGATACCTGTCATCGAGTGCTGAAGGAGCAGGGGATGTCCGACAGTCTGCTACAGGTAGCGATGGCACTCGAAGAGGTGGCGTTGACCGATCCCTGGTTTGTTGAAAATGGGCTGTCGCCGAGCGTGGATTTCTACACTGCGGTGATCCTGAAAGCGAT
Organism: Pseudocitrobacter sp. 73; assembly: GCF_008369545.1. Taxonomy (NCBI): domain Bacteria; kingdom Pseudomonadati; phylum Pseudomonadota; class Gammaproteobacteria; order Enterobacterales; family Enterobacteriaceae; genus Pseudocitrobacter; species Pseudocitrobacter sp. 73. Next base: position 1,366 of record NZ_VTZO01000073.1, read on the forward strand.
GGGCCTGCCATCCTCCATGTTTGTGGTGGTGGCAGCCGTTGGCCGTACGCTGGGCTGGGTAGCACACTGGAACGAGATGCATCAGTCGCCGCTGACGATTTATCGTCCGCGCCAGATTTATACCGGCGAAACGCAACGGGATTATGTCTCGCGCCGCAGCAGTAAATAGTCGTAAAAATGCCTTCTGCCAGTCTCTGGCAGAAGGCATTCGATTTTATGGCGTCACAATATTGAACCAGAACTCGAATTTATCCATATAGCTTAGCATCTGATCAAGTTTTGCACTGTCTCCTGTAATTTTCACGTCACCCTCTGTCTGGGCTTGCTTCAGCGTTTCTTCTTGCAGAATAATTTTATTCAGTGTCGTGCGATTAAGTGTAATTGTCGCATCAGCATTATCTGCTTGTACGTTTGCTGTATGATTCAGCACCCCGTTTTCAAGCTCCAGCTTATATTTACCACCATCGTTTCCTAAATCAACGTTGAAAATGGCTTTCGCATTGGCGGCTTTTTCACCGTTAATATGTACCGCGAGATAATCAAAGAACATCTCCGGAGACATTGCCCGAACCGTATCCGGGCTGGCGGTATTTGGCGTTGGGCCTTTTACCACGCCGTTTCGCAACTCCTGCGCGCCGGTGAGGTAGAAGTTACGCCACGGGCCTGATTCGGCTTGATAACCTAGTTGCTCCAGCGCATCAGCTTCCAGATGGCGGGCCGCCTGATTATCTGGATTGGCAAAGACAATTTTGCTGGTGACCTGTGCCACCCAGCGATAATGCCCCTGCGCATAATCGGCTTTCGCTTTCTGCATAATCGCATCGGCGCCGCCCATATACTCAACAAACTTTTTCGCCGAAGCTTCAGGCGGTAATTCATCGAGAGTTGCCGGGTTACCATCAAACCAGCCAAGATAAAATACGTAGGTGGCTTTCACATCGTGGCTAACGGAACCGTAATAACCTTGGCTTGCCCAGGAATTGGCTAACCCGGAAGGGAGTTTAAAGTTATCGGCAATTTCATCACGCGTGAGCCCTTTATTTGCCAGGCGTAATGTCTGATCGTTGATATAACGGTACATATCACGCTGGCTTTTCATCAGATTAACGACGTTATTATTACCCCATGTCGGCCAGTGATGCTGTGCGATGATAATCTCAGCATCACCGCCCCAGCGGTTGATAACATCATTAATATATTTTGACCAGGCCAGAGGATCGCGAATTTTGGCGCCGCGTAAAGAGTAGGTGTTATGCAGGGTATGGGTAACATCCTCCGCTGCTTCAATCATTTTCTTCTCTTTTACGTACCACAACATTTCAGAGGGCGCTTCAGATCCGGGAGCCATCATAAAGTCATAGGTCAGGCCATCAATATTCTCTTGTTGCCCGGTTTCAGTAATATAATTTGTTGGCTCAATGAGCGTAACCGTACCGGCTGATGTTGTGGTGCCTAACCCTGCACCGACCTGACCTTTAACATCCGGCTTCAGAAGATTACCGTACATATAGCTTGCCCTGCGGCTCATGGCATTCCCGGCCATGATATTTTCCGATACGGCTTCTTTCATAAAACCGGCGGGTGCATAAATTTTGACTTTACCGCTAGCGACATCGGCCTCGCTGACGACGCCTCTCACTCCGCCATAATGGTCAACGTGGCTGTGGGTAAATATCACCGCAACCACCGGTTTTTTGCCCCGATTTTTATAGTAGAGGTCCATCCCGACTTTTGCTGTTTCTGCCGATACGAGGGGGTCGATAACGGTAATCCCGGTTTTACCCTCAATAATGGTCATATTTGAGAGATCAAGATTACGAATTTGATACACGCCATCGGTGACGTTAAATAACCCGCCAATATTAATTAACTGAGCCTGTCGCCAGAGGCTGGGGTTGACCGTATCAGGTGCTTTGGTTCCCTCTTTGATAAAATCATATTGCTGTGGATCCCATACGACATTTCCTTTATCACCGGTTATGACATTTGAAGGTAATGCAGCGATGAAGCCTTTATGTGCGTTGGAGAAATCTGTATTGTCAGAGAAGGGCAATTGATTATAAAGTGCTTCATTTGCGCTTTTGGTATGTTCAGTGGCCGCTTGAGCATTTTCCTGTGCCAGAGCAGAAAAGGAAAACAGTGATGTTGATAGCAGGCTGGTTAAAACCATATAGCCTGTAATTTTATTGAGTTTCATATATCCTCAACGAGTGGTTTTATGCGAGTAAAGAAGAGCAATTACGATGCGCTCGTGTTATTGAACGTCAGTAATCACCTGAGTATGTGAGTGAATTTATTGGCTTAAGATATTCAATAGCCATTAAGATATCACTGTCGAGAAAAACGGTATAACGTTAGATTGTTTAAAAATAAATATTCTACCGTTTAAAAGGTATAACTGTAGTTAGCACTTAAGAATAAAATTGAAGGGTGAGAAAATTCACCTTTGATGGCGGGCGTAGAGACTTTTGCTGACGCCATTTTTAGGTATTCCGCTGCGACACCAATGTTACTGTTTGGCGTAATTTGATATTGCCCGCCGATACCCCATCGCCAGGCCTGCCCTGAAGGCATGGTCAATGCGGTATCGCTTTGTGCGCGATAAAAGCTGCTGTCCCATGCCACACCCGTATTCAGTCGCCATTTTTCATTTGGCCTGTATTGCACGCCTAATGCGGTATGCCAGGTATCCTTTAGGCGATTATTATGCTCAATCGGGCTGCCATTTATGGCTATTTGATTGGTGTCGTAAGCGCTCCAGTCCTGCCAGCCGAGGTTACCCATAACAGACCATTGCTGATTAACATCATGAACAAGACTAAACATTACCTGCTGTGGTGCATTAACCTGTGCGGAAATGGGCAGTGTGAAGTCGGCGGTATTACCAGCCTGTGACAGTCGGGCGGTGGCGTTAATTGAAAAATGGTAGTCGGTTTTACTTTGCCACGTTAGTCCCGCGCGAGTTTGTTTCGTGATATCGAACAGCATGCCAAGCCGATAATTCATCGCCCAGTCGTGGTCTGTCTGTCTTTCGTCCCGGCCATCAACCTGACGCGTCAGGGAGAGATAACCGTAATTGATGCCGGGTGCCAGGCCAACTGAAAGACGTTCATTCACTTTCCAGGCCACAGCCGGACTGATGGTCAGCCCGACTAAGGTACTTTTGCTGATTAAACGCGATCCTGCCCAATTGCCGAAATCCAGGCCCAGGCCATAATTGCCGTACATACCTATTCCAACGGTGACATCATCCTTTATTTTTTGCGTATAAAACGCACTGGCACCGGGAAACCATCCGATAATATTGCCCGGGCTTTTTCCCTGTAGCCCGGCATCGTTGTCCATTCTGTAATTTGCATCACCATAAAGCGTCTGTAAGCCGCCGGTCACCATATGGTCAGGTAATCGTGTCATCCCGGCAGGGTTAGCGGCGAGCGTTGAGGCATCCTGCGCGCGGGCCGCTTGCCCGGCGGAAGCTAACCCGGTGTCTTCAGTCGCTATCTCATAAAGGTATAAACCTGCGGCGTGCGCGGGACAGGCAACGGCTATGCCGGTCAATAATAGAATGACGTTTTTCATCGTATTTTTTTTGCCTGAATATTCAGTCAGTGTATTGTGACTGGTGTGAGAAATGGTGGGTTTCAAAAAAAGATTCTCATCAGTATAGGCTGAACACTGACATGATGGTGGACAGAATTTGTTTAAATATAAATTCTGCCGACCTTCAGCGATGTAAGTGATAATGCCATTTTTAGTGCATTGCACAGAGGTAGCGGTAAGCTATACTCCAGTCAGTATTATTACCAGGAAACACAATGAATATATTGTCTCCCATTCGACCAGAAGCCAGTATTCAACGTCTAACGGCATCCCTGGCACCTGTCGCTGAAAGCGTATTAATCCCGCCACGCAAGCGTATGACCTGGACGCATAAAGGTAAGCAACAGCTCTATATTTTTATGGAGGGGGAACTCTCTATATTGCGGGCATCAGATGGCTTGCTTATTGTTACCGTCTATGATCCGCATCTTTTTGGCATCGCAGAAATGATCCAACCGGTTCGTGGACATATTTTCCGGGTTGAAACCGAATCGACAATGTTGCGCGTCGATGCAACAAAGGCTACCGAGATTTTTACTAAAGAAGGTCTGTGGGCGGACGTCGCGGCATTACTTTCCTACCATACGGCATATCTTTTTTATCGGGACGCGCTGGTGGTGCAGCAGCGAACATACTCTGTCATCCGCAGCCATTTACTGGAGATGATTCTGTTACCCGATGCCACGCGGATGCGCACCTCTATCCTTGAGTATATTCAGGACCGAACGCTCTTATCGCGCAGTAGCATTTTGAACGTTATTTCTGCATTGAGTAAAGGTGAATATATCACATTTAAAAGAGGCGGTTACCTGACGGCGATTAATAATCTCCCGGAGAATTTTTGATAGCCTGTGCATCTTAATGATGAGGCGTGTTGAGCCATTGTCCAAAAATAAACAACAAATAGATTATCAGAGTGGGATTTTGGATTTATTGTGAGCGCACTTAAACAGATACAGCGTTAATTTAAGCAAGCTCATAACGGGATATATATGAAAAAGACTCTCATTACTCTGATTATCGCCAATGCGTTTACGGCCTCAACGGCTTTTGCAGCGGCGGATGCGGGCACCTGGTACGGTGGTACTAAATTTGGTTGGTCACACTATTTTGATTCTCATACCAGTCAGGGGCAAGTTGATAACGCGCACAATGGTGACCAATTTGATTTTGACCGCGATAATGTGGGCGGCGGCGTCTTTACCGGTTATCAGATTACACCGTGGTTAGCGGTCGAAGGCGGATATGATTATCTGGGGAATATGCAAATTAAGGGTAATCATGGCGCGTCCGGGGCGAAGATGAAAAGCCAGGGCTTACAGATGTCTCTTAAAGCCAGTTACGGGCTAACCAATAAATGGGATATTTATGGCCGGGCAGGAGCGATGGGGTATCGTGCAGAATCTAATATCGGTGGGCACAATCGCTTTGAAACGGGAGTCAGACCGCTTGCGGCTGTCGGTACGGAATATGCGTTTAATAAAAACTGGGCGGGGCGCTTAGAATATCAATGGGTCAGTAATGTCGGGAATGCAAATCAGATCGGCGTGAGCAGTGATGTCAGCTCGGTAACGGCAGGCATTTCATACCGTTTTGGTCAGCATGATGATGAGCCTGTTGTTAACGCGCCGGTGGCCGCACCGTTGCCTGCGCCTGAACCACAGCAGTTTAATCTCAAATCTGATGTGCTGTTTGGCTACAACTCAGCCCAGCTTTCTGCGCAAGGGAAAGCCGCAATCAACCAGCTTTCTCATGCTCCAGGCTTGCAGCCAACCAACAATAAAACAACGGTAGTGATTGGTTATAGCGATCGTATTGGCAGCGCTGATTACAACCAGCAACTATCAGCACGTCGTGCCCAGGCCGTTGCCGATGAACTGATCGCCCAGGGATTTCCGGCACAAAATATCTCTGCTGAAGGGCGAGGCGAAAGTGATCCCGTCACCGGAAACAGTTGTGACGGGCAGTCGGGTAATCAACTGATTACCTGTTTATCTGCGGATCGCCGGGTGGTTATTAATATTGCCGAAAAATAGTCATCGCCAATGTTAATCCCGGTCTGAAATGACAAAACGCCCCGATGATCGTGTCACCGGGGCGTTGTCGGTTATGGCGTCACAATATTGAACCAGAACTCGAATTTATCCATATAGCCCAGCATTTCATCCAGTTTGGCACTGTTGCCTGCGATTTTTACGTCCCCTTTATCTTCAGCCTGTTTGAGCGTCTCTTCTTTCAGGATGATCTTGTTCAGGGTCGCACGATCGAGGGTCAGGGTGGCGTCGGCATCTTTTGCTTCGGCATTGGCAGTGTGGTTTAGCACACCGTTTTCAAGCTCCAGCTTGTACTTACCGCCGTCATTGCCGAGGTCGATATTAAATACCGATTTCGCATTACCGGCTTTCTCGCCGTTGATGTGTACCGCCAGATAATCAAAGAACATTTCTGGTGTCATCGCGCGAACGGTATCCGGGCTGGCGGTATTCGGCGTCGGTCCCTTCACCACGCCGTTACGCAGCTCTTGCGCGCCAGTCAGATAGAAGTTACGCCACGGGCCGGATTCAGCCTGATACCCCAGTTGCTCCAGCGCATCCGCTTCGAGGTTTTTAGCGTCCTGATTATTCGGATCGGCAAAGACCACTTTACTGACAACCTGTGCCACCCAGCGGTAATTCCCTTGATCAAAGTCAGTTTTGGCTTTTTGCAGAATGGCGTCGGCGCCGCCCATATATTCCACGAATTTCTTCGCGGCTTCTTCCGGCGGCAGTTCGTCAAGCGTAGCCGGGTTGCCGTCAAACCAGCCGAGATAGAGCACGTAAGTGGCTTTAACGTCATGGCTCACCGAACCGTAGTAACCCCGGTTCGCCCAGGTATGGGCCAGTGAATCCGGCAGCTTAAAGTTGGCGGCGATTTCATCACGAGTCAGGCCTTCGTTAGCCATGCGCAAGGTCTGGTCGTTGATATAACGATACAGGTCACGTTGGCTTTTCAGTAGCTTAACGACATTCTCATTACCCCAGGTCGGCCAGTGGTGCTGGGCCATCAGGATTTCGGCTTTATCGCCCCAGCGGACGATCGCTTCGTTGATATATTTTGACCACGGCAGCGGCTCACGAATTTTAGCCCCGCGCAGGGAGTAAGTGTTATGCAGCGTGTGGGTCACATCTTCTGCGGATTCGATGAGTTTTTTCTCTTCGATATACCACAACATTTCAGAAGGGGCTTCAGATCCAGGCGCCAGCATGAAGTCGTAGGTTAACCCGTCGATTACCTCTTTTTGCCCGTCTTTTTCAATGATATTAGTTGGGGCAATCAGGGTGACGGTGCCCGCTGAGGTCGTTGTTCCCAGTCCCGCGCCGACCTGGCCTTTAGCATCGGGTTTCAGCAGGTTGCCGTACATATAGCTGGCGCGTCGGCTCATGACGTTACCCGCCATGATGTTCTCGGCCACGGCGGCCTCCATAAAACCGGCGGGCGCATAAATTTTGACTTTCCCGGACTTCACATCGGCCTCATCAACCACACCGCGTACACCGCCATAGTGGTCCACATGGCTGTGCGTATAGATAACCGCGACGACCGGTTTTTGCCCCCGGTTTTTGAAGTAGAGATCCATACCGACTTTCGCCGTTTCAGCCGAAACCAGCGGATCGACGACGGTAACACCTTCTTTGCCCTCGATAATGGTCATGTTAGAGAGGTCGAGGTTACGGATTTGGTACACGCCGTCAGTGACTTCAAACAGGCCGCTGATATTGATGAGCTGGGACTGACGCCACAGGCTCGGGTTAACGGTGTCTGGGGCCTTTTCACCCTCTTTGATAAAGGCGTATTGCTGCGGGTTCCAGATAACGTTCCCTTGTTCACCTTTGATAACGTCTTGTGGCAGTGCGGCGATAAAGCCTTTGTGAGCGTCGGTAAAATCGGTGTTATCGGAGAAGGGAAGTTGGTTGTAGAGCTGGTCGTTAGCGTTCTTCGTGGACGAGGTCGCGTCCTTTTGGCTGACATCGGCGTAGGCCGGAATAATGAACGTGGATAATAAGCCAGCCAGGGCCAATCCTCTGGCTATCGGTTTCAATCTCATTGCAAGCCTCATTCTTTTAATGACTCAGCAGCAGTCGATGAAAGTTCAGAAAATGTATCTTTAGAAAAATCTTAAATAAAAATTAACTCACTGTTTACATTAGACAAGGTGGCTGGAATAACAAGGAAGTTGGCAAATAACGTTTATTTTTTTGTTAATTGATTGTTTCTTAATTGTATTTTTTATCGATTTTCGATTTCAACGAGATGTTCTATTCCTGAGGCTATTGCACGAGTGAGCGGCTGGTCTATGCTGAAAAAAGACGAACGGCCGGTGCGCTGGCTTTTTGAATTAAAACGATAATCCTCGTGTCCCGGTGGCAGATATGAAAAGGGTACTGCTCGCGGTATTACTCTGCTTTTTCCCCTCGCTGGTGTTTTTTTCTCATGCGGCGGAGCCCCGCCAGGAGCCGACGCAACAGGAACGCGCACGGACGGTCTATATCTTCCATCAACCCATCGTCATGTTGCAGGCCAAATTTGGCCTCACCACGCCTGAAGAACGGGTGCTGCGCATCCACCGTACGCTGCGTAACTTTACCCATGCCGACGTTCAGTCGGCATTAACGATTGTTCCTGTCGTTCGTTATAACCAGCAGGGAAGGCTTATCGTGATGAACGGCAAATCGGTAATGCTTCTGACGCAAGGCGATCTGGACGAAGGTGACGATCTCACGCTCGACCAGGCTGCACAGCGGGTGCTGGCGCGCATGGAAGCTCAACGCACGGCGCTGCGCGATCAGTATGACAGCGGCTGGCTGGCGCTGTCGGTAGTGAAAACGGTTGGCGGACTGCTGGGGTTGGTGGTGTTCTGGTATGGCGCTTATCGCTCATGGCGCGTAGTCAGACGCTATTACCGTCGGCGCATCATAGAGAATCGAAGCTGGCTCCCCCAGCGCTGGCGACGTTTTACCGGCGCTATCGAAACGCGACTTTATGCGGTGTTGATGGTGATGTTAGGCATTGTTGCGTTGTATGCCTGGCTGCGCTGGGTATTCAGTTTGTTCCCCTGGACGCGCGTCTGGGGGGAATCATTGGGTGACTGGTCCGTACGCGTCGTGCGTGAGATTGCCCTGTCGATAGTCTCCGCCTTGCCGGGACTAGCGATTGTTCTGATCATTTTTGTGATTACGGCATTCATTCTGAAACTGCTGAAAATGGTGCTCAATCAGGTTGAAGCAGGGCGGTTGCAACTTCCAGGCATTCATCCAGAAACCGTCGGGGCAACCCGCAAACTGATTTCGGTCGTGGTGTGGTTATTTGCGCTTTCCGCGGCGTATCCCTTCCTGCCAGGGGCGAACTCGCTGGCCTTTAAAGGGATTAGCGTCTTCTTTGGGTTAATGCTCACGCTAGGCTCGGCGGGCGTGATGAACCACGCCATGAGCGGGTTAGTGCTGATTTATTCACGCGCGCTACGTAAAGGCGATGTCATTCGAGTGGCGGATAATGAAGGTCTGGTCAGTGAAATCGGTATGCTGGCGACAAAAATTATCACCCGTGAAAATTACGTAGTGACCGTTCCCAACGCGGTGGTGGTGAGTGGAAAAATCACTAACCTTAGCGTGCAGAGTGCGGATGGTGGTATCAACTTAACCGTGGGTGTGACGATCGGTTACGACATGCCCTGGCGTCAGGTTCATGCGATGCTGGAACTGGCGGCAAAACGGGCAAAAGGGATTGACCTGACTATCGCGCCACTGGTGCGCCAGTTGAGCCTGATGGACTGGTATATTGCCTATGAACTTCAGGTGCGATTGCAGCCGGGCCAGTCGCTTGCCGCCGCCCGAAACACACTGTTTAGCAATATTCAGGATGTCTTTAACGAATTCAACGTGCAGATTATGTCGCCAAACTTTGTGATGCAGCCTGAGGGGACGGTGATGGTTGCCAAAGAGAACTGGTACATGCCGCCTGCTGCTCCGCCTGAGGGCAACAAATAGCGGGCAAATTAAATTCCTCTACACTTCAACGCGTTTTTCTTTCTCCGTGAAAAGTGGCTTGATTCATTCCTGAAATCCATAATACTGTATATAAATACAGTGTGCGCCGGGAGA
>NZ_VTZO01000074.1:0-6146 GCF_008369545.1 Pseudocitrobacter sp. 73
TGACCATAGATTCCGTTTTCCAAGCGGACCCCAATTAACACTTGCCAACCTATCTACTGGTTGGTAGATTTGATTTTAACAACACGACACACAAACAAAAACACACAACAGAACATCAGGAGCGTCATCATGAAAAACATCATCAAAACCACCCTTGCCATCATCGCCCTGTCCGCCAGCGCACTGAGCTATGCCGCCAGCCCGCAAATGGTTTCCCGCAGCGAAGCAGCATCGCTGCAAAAAATTGGGGTGGTCTCTTCCGGTGGCTTCACCACCCTGGATGACCTGGTGGCCTCACTGGATATGAAAGCCGCTGATGCCGGGGCCACACACTACCGCATCACCAGTGCCACCGGTATGAATAAACTTTCCGGTACCGCTGTCCTGTATCGTTGAATACCCGTTACCCTCGCAACTGCGCCCGGAACCCTTCTGGTTTCCGGGCGCAGTTGTGTCTGAATAACAGGCACCCGCAGGTGCCAGGAGAACATTATGTCCACCCATGACAGTCTGATTGAACTGACTGATACCCTTATCCAGCAGAACGGCTACCAGGGCTTCAGCTATGCTGATCTCGCTGACGGTCTGGGAATACGGAAGGCCAGTATCCATTACCATTTTCAGACCAAAACCGACCTCGGGCTTGCCTATTGTGAATACAAGGAGGCCAGCCTGCTGAAACTGGAAGCTGCCCTGTTACAGCTGCCACCGGGTAAAGCCCGTCTGCAGGGTTATATGGACGCATTTCTCAAATGCGCCGACAGCGGCCAGATGTGTGGCATTCACGCCATGCTGTCCGACAGCGCCCTGTTTGAAGAACCTCTTCAGAAAGCCACCTCACGACTGGCACAAACCGACCTGCGCATCCTGACCAGTGTGCTGGTTTCGGGTCGTGAAAGCGGTGAACTGGCTTTTACTGCTGAGCCGGCTGACGTGGCCATTATCATCGGCAGCGCCATTAAAGGGGCCCTGATGCTCAATCGGATCCCTCCTCATGATGCCTGTTCCCGCACCATGAGCGCGCTTATTCAGCTACTCTCCCGCCCGTAAAGCCACGCCTGTGGCTGCCCCGGTTTAACCGGGGCAGCCAGCACTCAAAAAAATCACCGCTGACAACGCCTGTATTCCGGGGGCCTCAGAAGACATTAAGACTTTCCTTGCGTTTAATTTCCAGTTACCCCTTGCCAATCTATCTACTGGTAGGTAGAATAAATATTAACAACACGACAACACAATAAAACAGACATGCAGGGGGCATCATCATGAAAGCACTTATCAACGACGTTATCGCTGTCTTCACCCGTAAAGCCCATGGACCGGTCATCATCAAATCCGATCTTACTGAGGAAGAAAAAGCAGCTCTGGTACCGGTCCGTACACTCTCTGTTGGCTGGGTGTCTTCCGTGGATGAGCTGGAGCGGGAGGTTATCCGCGAAGCCCTTGAACATGGCGCTGCCGCTTATCTGATTTCTGAGCTTGAGCAGGCCCGTTTCGTTCATGCCCGCGCCACGCTGTTTGCATAAACACAAAACGAAAATAAAAGGACACACACCATGAAAAATAACGTCGAGACACAACTGCGCCGGTTACTTCGTAAAACGTCAGGCCTGGACATTATGGTTCTGCGGCTGTCAGTGATTTTCATCTTCGCCCTGTTTGGCACCTACAAATGGTTTGCCTTCGAGGCCAATGCCCTTCACCACCTGCTGCCAGGCACCTGGCTCGGTGCGCTGTATCCGGCTCTCGGCGTTCAGGGGCTCAGCTACGCACTCGGCGTGGTGGAAAATATCACCCTTCTGGCCCTGATTGCCGGATTTTTCCGGCCGGCAGTGGGTGCAGCAGGCGCCCTGATGGTGGCAGGCACCGGCATCGTCACCCTGAGCCTTCTGCCGCAGCTGGGTCGCATTGACAGCTTCATTATCAAGGATGTTCTTCTGATTGGGGCTGGACTGGTGCTGTTGCGTCATGACCTGCGACGGACACTGATTAACCGGAGGGCGAAGCAACTCAGCGCCGTGCACAAACCCCGCTCGTCTGACGCATTGTCAGCCATGGGGTGACCCTGAATTACGCAGCAGCCTGATATTTCTGGCCAGCAAATATGACACCACTCCCGGGTTCATGGTGAGAGGCATGGAAGCCGCCTTTCGGGCGGGGATCACTCCCCGCTACTTTTTAGAGCGCTACCTGGAAAATAAGTCGCTCCCCGCCAACCCGGACTTTGAAAAACACTATCTGGATCTTATTCATGAGCAGGACCCGTCCCGGTGAGTGAGATTTGTCAGGAGAGCGATATGAACAAACCGTATAAAAAAGACCCACAGACCATTCAGGCACTGACGGAACTGCAGTTCAGCGTCACCCAGAAAAGCGCCACTGAGCGCCCGTTTACCGGAGAATATGACGACCACTTTGAGGACGGACTGTACGTGGATATCGTCTCCGGTGAGCCACTGTTCTCGTCGAAGGACAAATTTGATTCGGGCTGTGGCTGGCCGGCATTCAGCAAACCAGTGGAAAACAACGTCCACAACCTGAGCGACCTCAGTCATGGCATGGTGCGTACTGAAGTGCGTTCCCGTCACGGTGACAGCCATCTGGGACACGTCTTCCCTGACGGGCCACAGGATACCGGTGGATTACGTTACTGCATTAACTCGGCTTCACTGCGTTTTATCCCGAAAGGCGCTCTGGAAACAGAAGGATACGGTGAATTTCTTCCCCTGTTTGAGAAAGGAGATAAGCATGAAAACTGATGTGGCAATCCTTGCCGGTGGTTGTTTCTGGGGTGTCCAGGAGCTGATCCGCAAACTCAATGGCGTGGTCAGCACCGAAGTGGGCTATACCGGCGGACGTAATGATAACCCGACATACCAGCACCACCCAGGACATGCGGAGGCGGTGAAGGTGGTGTATTCCCCGGATAAACTGAGCTACCGAAAACTACTGGAATATTTCTTTAGTATTCACAACCCTACAACAATACTTCGTCAGGGTAATGACGTCGGCTCAAGCTACCGCTCAGCCATCTTTTTCACCACAGAGGAGCAAAAGCAGCAGGCAAACCAGCTTATCCGTGAAATAGATGATTCAGGAGTCTGGCCCGGAGTCGTGGTGACAGAAGTAGAGCAGGCCGGTGAGTTCTGGTCTGCAGAGCCAGAGCATCAGGATTACCTGCAGCATAATCCCGACGGCTATACCTGCCATTTTGAACGACCTGACTGGACGCTTCCGGGATAAGTCACCGTCGCAGACTCGCAGCATTCAGCCCCGCCCATGTGCGGGGCTTTTTTGTTCATATGCAGAAACGAGAATGGGATCACAAACAAATTTCTTTAGTCCATTTCTTGCATACAAAACAATCAACATCCTGATTTTAAGGGGCATATTAGAAAAAAGATGAGGATGATTAGGGTCAAAGGGACAAAGGGACAATGTTTAGAATTATGCTGACCGTTATCGCAGGATCGTTATTTTACGGACTCTCGGCCAGTCTGTGTTTTGCCGGGCTTTTTCGCATACACGCCCCCAGTGCCTGCACAGCCTTCTGTCTGACTTATAACCCAACAGCCGGCTATGTCATGCTGGTTACCGGTATGACACTGTTTATCGTATTTTTGCTCAGCCTTTTCCGGACAACAAAAGCCCCTATTTAACATAAAGGCTTCATTGTACGCACCGCTAAAACGCGCTCAGGGCGATTTCAGCGCGAAGCCGGTGAAAACCACAGCTTACCCGGCGAAAACCCCGCAAAACTTGCCTGATGAATTCTGATGGCATGAATGGCTATGCACCGGACTGCATGGCGGCCCGTTTCAGTGCGTTTACCACCTGAAACCGCCAAAAAGCGCCCTTTTGCGCGGGAAATCTCTCATTTTCTCCCTGGAATACTCACAACAATCATAATTACTAGTAATGTTTTCTGTGTGTACGACAACTCTGTAATGCCTGAGGAATTAATGACCGGTTCAAACAACAAGACACGCGATATCACTAGCAACCGCAAGTATCTGATCAAGAATGCACGCGGCCAGGCAGCCTATAAAGCACGTATGCGCGAGGCGGGTTATAAGCAAATTGCGGTATGGGTACGAGAAGATGTCAGAGAGGCAGGACGACAAGCCGGACTGGAATCTGACGCGCTGTTGTCAGGGGCTGCGCAGCATGATCCATTAGGCTGGATGGTCGGTTTTGCTGAGGGACTCAGGCAGCGAGAAAAAAAAGACAGCAACCCGCAGTAAGCCTGCAAGACAGCACGAATAACAGAGAACAGCCAGTACAAGGAAGTAACGCTTCGCGTACCGGATTCAGCATATTTTTCAGGGAGTGTCCCTGCTAAACTCCTTCATGTCGACGCATCAACCCCGGAGGCTCTGTAATGAGCAATACCACACACTACGAAAACGCCAACTTCTTGCGGGAACTGGCCGAAAGTCTGCCCCGCATACTGCCGGAAGGTGGCCCGGACAAGGCAGCACTGTTGCAGCGCCTGGCTAACGAAGAACTGGCACAGGCCGAGTATGAAGATCAGGTTCGCGCCAAAGTGACTGCAGCCCGCGCTGATACACGCCCGGGCATGACCACGGAACAACTCCGCCAGCGGCTGCATGGTCGCTATCAGGAACTGCGTGATGCCGTATGACGTGGAATGGAAGCAGGGAGCCATCGAGGACGTAACGGCACTGTTTGACTACATCGCGGAAAATTCATCTCTGTGGGATGCGCGGAACGTCACCGATCGCGTTCTTGCGGCCGCAGACAAGCTGGCAGACTTTCCGCGTCTCTACGAAGTGGACTCACGCTATGGCGAGGACGTTCGCCGGATAAGCCTGATGGGACAGCATGTCCTCTATGATGTGAATGACCCGGCGCAGAAAATCCGGGTTCTGGCCGTAGTCGGCCAGCGCCAGAATCCCCACTCCGTCCGCTGATAACGGGTGACGGGGGCGCAATTCATTGCGTGGCCGTCGCCGGTTGGACAAGCGCAGCGCGTCAGCGCTTCCCCCATTGCCACCACCGGCGCGGTGTCTCTGCTGTCTCCGTTTTGTGTTCCAGTAGTCTCATGGCCTGCATTTCCTGCCGCAGCCCGGCCACCTCTTCCCGCAGCGCTTTTATCTCCGCAATCAGCGCCTCTGATACCGTTTTTTCAGTCTCATCCGGCAGTCTCAACCCGTCCCGATCATGAGTCTCAATCAGTCTTAACTCACCGTACACCCGGATAAGCTCGCTGGTATCTACGACACGACCACCATCAGCCTCCGTCCGGTATGATACGCGGCCTTTAGCCATATCCCGATACAGGGAACTTCGGGCTTTTCCCGTCAGTTCCGTGGCCTGTCTCACCGTCACCCACGCCATTGTCTCACCCCGCTATTTTTGAGACAGTATACCCGACAGGCGCACACCATGCCCGGAAGGAAAGAAACATGACGAAACAGGAAAAAACCGCCCTCAACATGGCAAAATTCATCAGGGATCAGTCGCTGCTGTTGCTGGAAAAGCTGAACGAACTGGATATGGATACCGCGGCCGACATGTGCGAACGGCTGCACGAGGACGCGGAAACGCTCTGGCTGGCAATGCGGGACCAGCTCGGGGAGGAATAACAGCACCGACGCGGCCGGTGCTGTCTGCCGTCATTTCATCAGACGACGCAGGCAAAGAAGGGTACCACCGATCAGGATCGCCGCCGTGCCTCCCTGCCCGAAATGCAGGAACAACCAGTCACGGATCGCCGGGTTCCTCGCCAGAAACTGCACGAACCCGTAGAGCAGCAGAAACACCGGCAGCACGCGCCAGAACAATTTCAGCAGATGCGCGGCCAGCACACACAGCCCTCCGGCCATCGCCCCGACCATAAGCAGGGCCTCCCGGCCCACAACCGCAATCCGGTTTGTCATAAAACACCTCATAAATGAATGATTAACCTCAGACCATGACCATGAATTTGAAGCAGGCAAACAGCCGTTCCCGGTCCAGCTCTGCCGTTTTTCGGGCCTCGCCGGTCTGTGGGTTCACGATTTCATCCACCGCCAAAATTGCCCGTTGCACCCGGACGAGCGTCGGCCTGTCCGGGCAGATGTACCAGATTTCATCGATGCCGTTCGCCCGGCGGTTGAACAGATAGGGGTCGTCTCAGAAAACGG
>NZ_VTZO01000075.1:0-5233 GCF_008369545.1 Pseudocitrobacter sp. 73
TAACTTTGCAACAGTGCCTTAATTACCGGTGGGGATTCAGGGATTGGTCGTGCTGTTGCTATTGCCTATGCTCGTGAAGGCGCTGATGTTGCGATTAACTATTTACCTGAAGAAGAAGACGATGCGCGTGAAGTGGTCGATCTGATAAAAAAAGCAGGCAGAAATGTTTTGGCCATCCCCGGAGATATCCGTGATGAGGCTTTTTGCGGTCATCTGGTAACACAGGCGGTAAAAGGACTGGGAGGGTTGGATATCCTCGTCAATAATGCGGGTCGTCAGCAATTTTGTGAGTCAATTGAGGAACTCACCACAGAAGACTTCGACGCAACATTCAAAACCAATGTTTACGCTATGTTTTGGATCACCAAAGCGGCCATACCCCATCTTTCACCAGACAGCGTGATAATTAATACCTCCTCCGTACAGGCTTATGAGCCAAGTGAAATCTTGCTTGATTATGCTCAGACTAAAGCAGCTATCGTGGCATTTACTAAATCGCTGGCGAAACAGCTGGCCCCGAAAGGGATCCGTGTCAATGCCGTCGCGCCGGGTCCATACTGGACTGTACTGCAGTGCTGTGGTGGTCAACCGCAGGAAAAGGTGGAGAAATTTGGGGCAAATGCGCCGCTGGGACGCCCTGGTCAACCGGTGGAAATCGCGCCGCTTTATGTCACCCTGGCCGCTCGGGAGAACAGCTATACGTCTGGTCAGGTCTGGTGTTCTGATGGGGGGACCGGAACCCTCTAACGTTTACGATCTGTGCGTCGAAAGTGACTTTTAAGGCAAGGGCGGACACTATTGTATAAGGGCGGGAGCGGTACTTACCGCTCCGTGAATGCTAACCAATCACCGCGATGCCAAGTCGCTCCATGAGCAACGATGCCTGGTAGTTGTCCAACTTAACGCCTTGTAAATCAACGCCCCGAATATCTAAGTCACCCAACTCCGAATTGGTCAGATCGCAATGTGTGAAGTTTGCTGCTCGCCAGTCGAAAGTCGAAAACTCGCCGCCGGAGAGATCTGAACCACTGAACGTCGCGCCCAGTACCTGGGCACCTATCCAACGGTTTTCCCACAGCTCACACTTTTCCAACACGACTTTCGAAAAATTGGCGTAGCTTAGATTGGTATTCGTGATATATGCGCTACAAAACCAGGTGCGCGTGGTGATCATATTCATAAAGCTTGCGCCGCGGAAATCTGCGCCTTGTGCGCGGCAGTGGCGAATTTCAATGCCCAGCGCACTGGAATTGCGAAAATCCGCCATGGATAAATCACAGCTTTTAAAAATGGCATCTTTCAGCATCGCACGACTAAAATTGCACCCTTTCTGGCTTTCACGATCATAGAACTGACAGCCGATAAATTCAGTGCCGCTCAGGTCGGCACCTGAAAAATCACAGTTAAAAAATGTACTATTTTCAATTTTCTCACCGGTGAAACGGTTTCTGTCAATTTTTTCGCCAACGAGTGCCAGAGCCATATTTGTACCTGTTTTTTTTATACAGTAATGGCGTCATGGTAAACCCTGATGAGGTTATGCGTCAAATCCGCCAATATGACATCTGCAAATGTGCGTTAAATCTGGTGTTTTTTCAGCAAAGCGCGAAGCTGATGGTAAGTCAGACCCAGTAATTCAGCGGCTTTTTTCTGGTTAAATTTTGCCTGCTGTAAGCTGGTTTGTAGAAAGTCTTTCTCTTGCTGCTGCTGGAATTCACGCAGATCCAGCGGTAACCCTACAGACATCGGTTTAGTTTCCGGCGCCTGCGGCTGAGTAGTGTGGCGGCGGAAGGGGTCAATGATTATCTCATCCAGCGGGTAATCACTGGTTCCATGCCGGTAAACGGATCGCTCCACGACGTTTTTCAGTTCACGAATATTGCCCGGCCAACGGTAGTGGAGGAGAGTTTCTCTGGCCTCGGCACTAAAACCCGGAAACAGAGGTAATCCGATCTCGCGGCACATCTGAATGGCAAAATGGGGTTCTAGGGATTTTCCGTCCAAAAACGACAAAGTGCTCTGGAGGCCGCGCCGTCCGTGGCCTCCAGAGGGGTATTACTTTTCGCTGACGGGTAAATATCCCTCGATTGAGCGCATAAGCTCCTCCAGATCTGGCAATTTTTCGCTCAATTCGAAGTGGTAAGTCCCCTTGAGGTTAATGTTGTGCCAGGCCACAGGGGATGCCTGTTTGACGATATCTATTCTCTTGGTATCTCCTTGGTATTCGAAGCTGGTCAACAGCTGGCTGAGTATCCTGGAGTTGAAGTAAACGATGGCATTGGTGACCAGGCGAGCGCACTCATTCCATAGCTGGATTTCTTCGTCTGAACTGCCCCGGAACTGATCCCCATTGACGCTGCTCACGGCCCGACGCAGTTGGTGATAGGCCTCTCCCCGGTTCAGCGCGCGCTGAACATAGTTTCTTAAACTGGCATCATCGATGTAGCACAGTAGATAATTCGCTTTCACCAGGCGATTGTATTCCGTCAGGGCTTCCAGCAGCGGGTGATTGCGCTTGTACTCCGAGAGCTTTCTCACCAAGGTGGCTTGCGTTGTTTTCCGCTGCTTAAGTGATACTGCAATCCGTTGGATGGTATCCCAGTGCTGCGCAATACGATGGGTATTGATTGGCTTTTTTAAGCACAGCTGAATTCGGTGTTCTTTGTCTTCCTTGACATCAAACATGTCATTGATCACTTTGCCAACCTGGGCATAGCGTGGGGCAAACTGGTATCCGAACAGATCCAGTAACGCGAAGTTCACATGGTTCACCCCATGGGTATCGGTTGAGAGCACATCCGGAATGATGTCTGACGTATTGCTCATCAACAAATCAAAGATGTAGTGCGATTCATGTTCGTTGGCGCCGATCACTCTGGCGTTGATCGCAGCGTGATTGGCGATCAAGGTCATGGCAGAAACACCTTTTTGAGTGCCAAAGTACTTCGACGAATAACGGGTTTTGAAGGTCTCGCGCCGGGCTTCGAACTTTTGACCATCGGCACTGGCGTGGATCACATCTTCCTGGATGTTGTAGTACCGGAAGATGGGTAGCTTGGCTGTCGCGTTATTGATGTTGTCGTTAGCAGCATTCAATGTTTCCAGGCGAAGATAGTTCGCCTGGATAGTGCTGAGCTGATCATAGGTACGATCAGAGATCTGTGCCATGCCGTAAATGCCTTGATTGGTTGCATTGCCGACCAGAATTGCCAACAGGTCATATTCATGGGAACGGCTTCTGGATTGGGAACCCAGCACATGAGCGAAGCAGTCAATGAAACCGGTGTCACGATCAACCATGCGCAGTACATCCGCAATCCCCGTTGTGGGAATTTGCTGGAAGAAGGGATTGTTGACCAGATGATGTTTGCTGGCCGAAGGCAGGCGCCAGAAGCGTTTACCCTGCGGATTACGCAAGATGATATTCCGGTTGTCTTCCTGTTCAAGATATTCGCCGACTTCGTACAAACGGGTATCCAATTCCATGGCCATCTGTTTGATCAGCTTTTCAGGCTCCTCCGCTAATTTTGTAAAATGGCTCTGTTGAAGCAGCGTATATTTGTTTTTTCGCCAATGTTCCCCGTCGATCAGGTCGGCGTCGAGTGCCCGGTATTTAGTGATATCAGGCAGCGTCAGCTGGCCATTCAGGCGATCAGGAATCTGTTGATAGAGGAACCACTCATAACGATCGATCAGGATATTCCCTTCACCATCCAGCAGGAATTCACGTGATTTTTTGGAAAGGAGTCTGGTGTCGGCAGTTTGCAACTGAGCGTCCTGGCCGTTGAGTTCGTTTTGTGTTTTCGCCAAGGCGGCCGCTAAGTGCTGGGTGCCGTCGCAGCCTTCGAAGCGCAGACATAGGAACAACTCTCGCAGCAAACCTTTCCGCAGACTTTCTTTCTCGTCGCAGTACTGCCACATGGCTTCATCGACCGATCGTCGCTGCTCGTTCAGGAAGAGACATACAGATTCCAGATCCCTTTTGGTCAGCAGGCTCAGTGCTTGCTGTCTTACTGTTGCAAACGGTAGTTGCAGATCAATGCTGTCATCAATGAACAGGTGCAGTACTTCAGCTGCCTTGCTGACATTTTTAGCTGCTTTTTGCCAATCCTTAAACACCGCTTCCTGCGCATAATCCTTTGCCTTCTGTTTGGTCTGTCTGACATGATGCACAAAGCCATCGGCAATACGTTCCAGCGCTTGCTGCCATCGCGTTTGAAGATAGCACAATAAATACAGCCATTGGCTGCCTACGGTTTGACGTTTCAGTTTGGCACCGTAGTAGTCGACTTTCTCTGCCAGGTGTTGCAGATTTTTCTGCGACAGTGATAGCGTGCTCAACAGCAGATCCACTTCCGGCATCCAATGCTGGATATGGCGATAGACAATCAGTTCTTTCTCCAACTCGGTTCCGGTGAAGTTACGAGCCGATTGTCGCAACTGTCGGAACGGCAGTGGACCTGTGCCGTTCACGAGCTCCGCCAGTGCTTGCTTAAGACCGCGTGACATTGCACGCTCAAGGTGCGCGGCCATGTGTTCCTGTTCGTCTCCCACCACCTGACTGATGATCTTTTGCAGCGTGCTGTAGGCAGGGATTGCGATCTTCTGCCCCGAACAATATTCATTGGCCGCATCGAAGAGGTGCCTAGGCGCTGTCCAGGCTCTGGCTTGCTGGGATAAGTAATCTCTCAACGCCGCTCCATGGTCTTTGACATTCCAGCGCTGGTAGTTGCAGAGCTGGAAAACACGTTGGTAAATCCGTTCGTTCTCTTTTGGCGTGAGATTAAAGGGTCTACAGCCTGGGCCTGGTAGAACGGTTTGATAAACGTATTTGAGGTCCTGCTTGATCTGATGAAAGCCGGGATTCAGCACCACCGGCTTGGCTTTGAAATAGCCCAGCAGTACCACCAGCATGTAACGCTGGCCCCGATGACGGAGGCTTTTAGCGATCGCCAGTTCCTTATCGTTCAGCGAGAAAAAGAAGCGTTGGTCGGCGGAGGTGAAAGCGGGGGGTCCATATAACTCATCTTGTTCTGCCTCGGACAAGATTTGGACACGTTCTTCGAATGCCATGGATTTAGCCCAAAAAGACTAAATCTTACTCAAACAGAGCCCAAATAGGGATCTCGAAAAAAGTAATACCCCTCTGGAGGCCACAGACGGCGGGGCCTCCAGAGCACTTTGTCGTTTTTGGACGGAAAATCCCTAGAACCCCTGAAATGGAAAAACGGCT
>NZ_VTZO01000076.1:0-6683 GCF_008369545.1 Pseudocitrobacter sp. 73
GGGGGGAAGTCTGCTGGCTTAATGTATTAGATGGTCATTCACATTTTTCTGTCAGAAACCATCGGTCCCACTGTGAGTCCAAACCTAAGCCCCCAGAAGCCCACCCACAGCCTTAGACAGAGTGTCGAATACATTTACACCGAGTCGACCGGAGAGGACCATATAGAGGCCCACAGAGAGGAACACGAGTTTATAGACCAGAGTCAGGAGGGACCTTAGGTCTGCGGAAGTCATAGACATAAAGCCTCCTTCGTCTATTGTACTACTGCACTAGATAACTAGTACAAAACAAAGGTCCAGACCATTGGTCCAGACCATAGTTATCATGATGATTGGAACGATTGAACGGTAGGCACTTTACGTCTCACCCACTGTTCAGCTTCAGCCAGTGACCAGCATAGCCGCTTATAGACTCTGCGTGTCATCCAGATTGTTGCTTGATATCGTCCACCCTCCACAGGCTGTATAGATGTCTTAATCACAGTGATAACCCACCACCTGAAGTCCTGCTGATATTCAGTCCAGACTTACCCTGCTCATGGTCTTACCTCCCTCGGTCTCCTGACCTTGGGTATCGACTACAGCTTGCTGAGCGTCATCTGGAGGAGCTACAGGAGGCGGGACCGAAGCCCCACCTTGAGTCCCACCACCACCTGTCCGGCCCTTGGCGATGGACCTGAAGCCTTTACTAACGCTCTTACCCATTGGTCTTACGCTTCGGTCTTGGTGAACTTCAGGCGTTTGACTACAGGCAGGACGGCAGTAGCTGAGCCAGTGCCCATCTTGATGGTCGTAGCAGCTTCAGCGACAACGAACACTTTACCGAGGATTTCCAAGTCGTGGGACTGAGAGTCGCCATCACGTGAAAGGACGACTGTAATATTCTCACCGTCGTGACGGAAGCAGCCGAAGCTCAGGGCCGTGAAGCGTTTAGCCAGCATGAACACACCTTTGTCCTCACCGTTGTAATACGCGATGTCGGTACCCAGCATATCCACGATAGCGTCTTCACCAGAGAAGCCCTGTTTAGCAGCCAGACGGGACAGCGCTTTCAGTTGGGACTCATGGGCGATGATGCCGTAATCAGACACTTCAGCGCCGAAAGAGGACTCGGTGTTCTCAAACAGAGCGTCCATGATAGCGTCTGCCTTAGTGGTCAGGCTTCCAGTCAGGACTGGCAGCTCTACGGTCTTCAGCAGCTTGGAGGACTCCAGAACGTCAACCATGCGAGCGTTGATGGTACGGACCACATTCTCACAGATGTTAATAGCGTCCTGCTGGAGCGTACCCTGAGTGAAACCAGTGGAAGACTTGGCGTCCCAGAGCTTGGTCTGCTCAGAGATGAGAATAGCCTGCTCGATTGGTTCGACCACGATTTCTTGTCCAGACGGAACGGTCACGACTTCAGGTCGCTTGCCACCACGGACTGGAACGACCACAGAGCGGTCAGCCAGAGTGTGAGCAATGATTGGGGTCGGCAGGCTATTGCGGGTAGGCAGGACTTCTACAGGGAACGGGATGTTCTCTTGAGCGTCTTTAAGTACACCGTTCAGCATAGCCTTAACCGTCTTAGCTAACTGGAGGGCATAGACCTGCGGGTCAGCGTTAGTCGGCAGACCTTCATTGACCTGAATGTTGTCGGTATCGGTGATGCGTACTGGCTCAATGCCAAACTGGAAAGCGTCTTTAATCATGTTCATAATCAATCTCCTTAATGAAATCTTGATGTCCCCAGCCACAGGTCAGGGACAGAATGGGTGTGTGTTCTTAGATGGAGTCCAGCCAGTTACCGCCTGACTCAAGGTCAGCGACAATAGCGGCACGGGAGCGACCAGCGGAATGGGTAGCACTGCGGAGGCTCTCACCATAGGTCCGGCGTTCAGCTTTGTCCTGTTCGCGGCGCTGTAGCTCTTTCTGCCACTCTGCATCAGTCATGTTCTCTTCACGCATGCGCTCGGCCTGAATGCGCTGCTCTTTAGCGATACGCTCAGCCTCAGCTCGCTTGTTCTGCTGGCGGCGACCATAGGCGGTCATCAGGTCATTACTGAAGAAGTTGCCAATGGTCACGCCAGCTTCAGCCAGAGCTTCCAGTAACTCCATCGCCTCACGGCTGGTAGACGGCAGTCCTGACAGGTAGCCCGGAATCAGGGTCTTGATAGCGAATGACAGCGGATAGGACTTACCGTCCAGACTCACAGTATTTTCATAAAGGTTGATGTCGGTGACTGACAGCTTCCAGTCGTTGTTGTTGAATAACATAAGGTAGTACTCCTATTGAGAAGGTGAGAACTATCGGTATCGCAGACACAGTTATGCCTACGGGTCTCCCCGCATCGGTCATTCTCAAAAGGTGTTTAAATTAAGGTGGTTTACCAGCAGGAAACTTTTCCGTCTGGCTCAATGCGTCGAAACTTCGGTCATCAGACGATAGGTTTATGCGACCACTTTTCGGTCCCATAAGGTTCAAGACTCCAGTTCACTAGCTGCGCTAGACTTCGCAAACGCTCGGCGTAACTGATTGTTCAAATCCCGGTCCACCAGCATTGAGATAAGCTCGTCTCGACTGTAGTAAGGGCGCTCGGATGAATCAGTACCCATCCCCAGCATTGACAGAAGATGACGAGTAGGAAGACCACGGTAGCGAAGTGTTGCCCTGCCGATAGCGGTGCGAGGGTCAATCATAGCCATGATTACTTACCTCCACTCACAGCGACCAGCGGTCACAGCTTGATAGTCTGAATACTCAGCCTGTGAGACTTCACGTCCGGCGATGTAGAGGCCTGTGCCATGACGCTGGATGAATTCCTTGGTCTCCGGCTTGATGTCCTCAGCAGACGCTACAGCAGACTGCACGGTGGCGCTGGAGGTCATAGACACGAAGGCTCGGGTTACTGCCAGTCCGTACCCAATGTCCAACCACCGACCGAACTCTATAGCGGCTACTGGGTCAGCCAGCCACGAGGTCCCTAAGTGACCCATGTTAATCTTTTTAACAAACCCGTTTTCTGGGTTGGTTAGACTTCTACCAGCCTTGGTCCTCATGAAGCGAGCAACCTCGGTACTACGGTTATCTTCTACCTTACCAATCTGAATGCCTACCCGGCGTATCTCATCCAGTCGAAACAATCCGTCCTGACTGGTGATGTCCTGACCGAAGATATGAATGGTGTATTCCTGCTTATTGTCAGAAGTCATAAGAGGCACCTCCCGCCAGAGCTTCGGCAAAGGACCTGAAGCGCTGTTCTTGGTCAGCTTTCGCCTGAAGGCGTTCGGCATCAGGTGAGACCCACATCGCATAGGCAATAGCCGCCTCTTCAGTAGCCCATGTCCCCGGAGTCGAACCACCATGAGCAACATGCAAATTTGCATCTTGGTCAAGAAGCGTCCTGACGCTAGAACGCCACTGACCCGGCTCCTTAGCAGATGGAAGCTCAAGCTCTTTATGTAGCTCGTTCAGGTTCCACATACGGTCCTGATTACAGGCCCAGTGATAGCCGTCAACGATGACAGGAAGAACTACTTCATGCTTCATTAAGGGTTGAGTTGACATATCGTTGTACTCCTTTTGTTATGCCTCCTGAAGTCACACCCTGAAAGCCTACTCAAGCCCCCAACGATAGGGAGACTCACAGGCAACAGGAGACATACAGAAAGACTTGAGGTAATAAGGTCGTGTGAAGACCATGTTAACTTTTTTAACAAACCCGTTTTCTGGGTTGGTTAGACTTCTCGCCAACGCGCCCAAATTTGGACCCGTTAAGAATGGTGACTGCTCAGTTTTGAGCGCGTTAAGTCCTGACCAGACGGAAACTTTTCCTACTGGCTACTAGATAACTAGCGTGTCTCCATATGTATAAAGGTGCGACCACATGTCAGGACGAGCTGTAAGGACTCCAGATGGTGAGCGGTGATAGACTTAAGCCAATGAGTAGTGAGTAGACGAGCTACTAACCGAGACGACTAAAGAACGCTAACGAGCTGGAGGTCGAGACAGGAGGTCTGTCAGAGGCGGTCACAGACCTTGACTACTTAGGAGAGATACTTAATGTCGGTTGACCAGATGCTCGCATGTCCTGACTCAGAGGCGGAGGCTGGTCTCCCCTATAGTGATAGTTTAGGGTCCGTAATCATGAACCAGCTTTACTGGCGTGGTACTGGACGGATTTACTGGCGCTGACGACGGCAGCATAGACGTAGCGAGCGTAGCGAGTTGAAACCATAGGTTCACCCAAGGCAACACGCTTACGGCTCAGGGACTCCTGCACAGCGCTTACAGTTAATGTGTCGTGCGTTAGTAGTTGGGTCAGAATCAAGTATGGGCTGACAGGCTTGGTATTGCTTGCCATTGATTCGCTCAGGCGACCAGCACCAGTTAGGACATCATCCAGCCAGCCGCTCAAGTCACCCTGACCATCGAATGACAGCAGGTCCCCGCAGTGCTGCTGCAAGTAGGCTTTGGTGAACGTGTTGTCGTGAGTCGCGATTGGTCGTGCCATAGAGTATCTCCTGTAGTTGAATTAGTTGGTTCCCTATAGTGATAATCAAGTCCACCACTGGTGATGCATACAGTAGCGCGACAGGATGTGACTCACAGGCTGGACTGGATGTCAAGGATTAAGTCGACCCTAGGAATTAAGGAAGTAAATATAAAGAGGGAGGACCGGATGTGACCCACAGGTTGGACCGAATGTCAAGGACTAAAGACGCCTCAGGAATTAAGGAAGTATATATAAAGAGAGACCAGAGGCGACTCACAGTTAAACAGGAATGTCAAGAGGAGACCATAGGAATTTGGAGGACTGGAGTTAGGGAACCAGTTTAAATAAGACCACATACAGACTTAGAGTCGGACAGCCGAAGGCGGACCAGTGGGCCTATAGTCAGGAGGGATTATGATTATTATCACCCTCCATAACTTCAGTCCTGACTTCAGTAACACAAGGTTCAACCATCAGGAACAATCATGGTCTCCACCTTGTGTCATCCTACTTAAAGTAAAGCTGTCTTCAGCACCTCTGCCAGCCTACCAACAGCGTGTCCTTTCCCGTACAGGTCATACGTAATTGACTGACTGCTGTGACCTAAGATGCCTTGAGCGTCCACCAGATTGACTCCACGCTCTTTCATGCGTGTCGCCAACCAAATGTCTCAGACTGTGGAGAGAAACGTTCTCAGCGTCTCCTAGGGCCTCAGTCATGACCCGCGAGTTAAACCAGCTTGAGTATGCACTCGGAGTCATACCAAAGAGAGGACCCTCGTCTGGCTGCGTGTCTACCCATGAGAGGAAGGACGCCAAGTCGAAACCATACGCACCATCGGTCAGCGGCACCAGTCGGACTGAATGTTTGTTCTTAACTGATTTGCCTTCACCGTCTTCATTGATGTCGATACAGACCAGTCCATTGTCCAAGGTTACAATGTCACGTTTAGTCAGGTGGCAGACTTCAGCAGACCTAGCGCCAGTGACCACAGACACCAGAGATGCCCACCTACGGGCCTCAGAGGTCGTGTGAGCCGTGTGTCGTGTGAACTGATACTCAGCCTCAACACGGACCAGAAGTCTCTCCAGCTCCTCGTCTGTGAACGCCCTGCGCTTGGAGTCGATATCCTTGGTCAGCTTCATCCGTTCAATAGGGTTGCGGCCCTCAAGCTGTCCATTCATCAGACCGTAATCAAGACACATCTTCGCCTTGGTCAGTAGCTTGTTGATTGTCGATGGTCTCACCTCAGCAGCCAGCATAGAGTCCCTGACAGCCAGCCACCCAGAGCGGGACATCAGGTCCATGTCTTCAGGCAGGAACCGGGAGACAGTATTGAGTGAGGACGAGAGGTCCTTGTAGCTGGATGTCTTCAGGGTCTGGACCTTCTCAGCCAGCAGCGAGGACACTAGGCTTGAAAAAACTACAGATGACTGACGCTCCTGTGTGAAAACTGCTGGTCTATCACCCTGCTCATTATTCAGAATTGACGTAGAGTCGCCTATAGTAAGCTGGCTTACGCCATCAGTTGAGTCATCAGTAAGGTTATTATCATCAGTAAGCTGGCTTACGCCACCATCAATCAGCTTAATCAGACCAGAGGTATCACCAGTGTCTACCCTCTGCTGTGCTGCGGTCAGGACTTCAAGCGCTAACCTTATGCCCTTCTGCTGGTCCAGACTCAAGGCTTGCGTAGCGGCTAGCTCCTTCAGGTTGGACTTCTCGTCGACCAAAGTAGCGACCTCAAGTCCATTCCAGTAATCGTCACTAGCGTCTGTCAGGAACTGCTCAGCCATAGACCGGAGGTGCGCTGTAAGCTCCTGTAGTGAGACTTCAGGCCTATCCAACATGAAGGACTTAGCTGTGGCTGCAAGCTCTCTCTGACGCATTGTGGCTACTCTCCTGTCTGTGCTTCGGGTCGATACTGAAAGAAACGGGATGGTCTGTCCCTTGAGTCTGAAGCGGATAGTATATCGACCATTGGCTCTACGGACTAACTGAGGCTTAGCTACGCTGAGTAGATTGATTTGTGTCAGCCTTGTGTCAGGACTTGAGGTGTAGACTTGCTGATACAGATAGGGAGACCCAGAGAAAGAACTGGATGGATATACAGTATTATCATGATTAATGTCAGTCATATCAGGACCTTAAGTAGCATTGAGTCAACTACTTCAAGTCCATCCATCCGTCTGACAATGGAGTCCA
>NZ_VTZO01000077.1:0-212 GCF_008369545.1 Pseudocitrobacter sp. 73
CAGAGACTTGGTATTCATTTATCGTCTTGCGACGTTAAGAATCCGTATCATTGAGTGCCCACACAGATTGTCTGATAAATTGTTAAAGAGCAGTTGCAACGCGGCTTTACGCTCACCGTTGCGAGGTCCCGTATAATACGTTTTCCTCTTTCAGAGTCAACCCTATTTTCAAGGATTTTTCTCTTCAACCGAACCGGCTGTTTGTGTGAAGT
>NZ_VTZO01000078.1:0-1345 GCF_008369545.1 Pseudocitrobacter sp. 73
TCCCATAAGCGCTAACTTAAGGGTTGAACCATCTGAAGAATGCGACGCCTCGGTGCCTCGTTAAGACGATGCCTCGCGTTCTTCAATTGCGTTTTGTAGGCTGTCAGGGATACTGTCCCACGAATGGCCACCTGTAAGCTCCAGATGACCATTTTTGTTATTCTCCACAACGAGTTAGTTCTTCTTTTCGGATCCGGCACTTCTGGGGGGGAAATCCAGCGATGGCTGGATTATGTCGTCAATTAAAAATGCGGCGAGTAGATTAGCAAATATCCACGCTTTCGCGAGTTCAGGTTCCTTTGCACGCAAAGCATCCAGGTGCAGCAAACTTTTGAGCCGCTTAAAAGCCAGTTCAATTTGCCATCGCAGACGGTAACAATCAGCCACTTGCTCTGCTGAATATTCATCTTCCGGTAATGATGTTAGCAATAGCAAATGGCCCGCTGCTTCCAGCGTTTCCGCCTGAACTACTCGTCCTTTTCGACGATTCTCGCTGAGCAGTCGGGTTTTACTGATTAATGCTTTTTCGGGAGGAAGTGATACGGCAATGAGACGTGCCGGAAAGGGAGCTCCGGCTTTTTTATTACCTGAATTGCCTATCATTACAGTGGTTTCACCGTTCTTACCGCAATCCAGCCCGCGCAGAAAACCCATCATGTCAAAGCGCATTCCTTCTGCAGTTAACCAGCGCAATCCTCGCCAGTGAACCCGGACGATATAATCAGCTTCTCCAAAAGCAAGTGAGCGGATACATTCGGGACGCGAACCGAATCCCCGGTCAGCAATGCGTATCTCGTCTGCCGTTTGCGCAAATCGGTCCAGCCGTTCAGCGTCTCTGCTGTCGGTTAGCTCAAAATCAGTGAACTGACAGGTATGAGGATCATATCCCATATGTAGTCGCCATTCAGCGCTGCCGCCCCCGGGCGCACTGATTGCTGTTCCATCGACAAGACGCAATCTCTTTCCGCTTGTACAACCCGTAACTGCGGCGCGTACAGCAAGTGTTTGTGCGGCAAGTATGCCAAACCAGTCGGCGGCATTCCGCAGCCGCTTCAGGAGAGCCACGTCAGATAATGTTGCAACGTCATGGAGCTGAGCCCATGCAGTGACTTCACGTAATGACATCCCCCCGGGGCCGTAAGCCAGCCCCAGACGTAGCAGAGTTGCAGCATCACGAATTTCGCGGCGGCGGGTTAGAGCCCCGGCATTACGTGCCGAAGTATCCAGTTCTTCGGGCTTACCAATATGGGCCAGAATTGCTGACCAGTTATCGTGAGAGTAATTCATCGGCACGTTAAATCATATCAGGCGTAATACCACAACCCTTAAGTTAGCGCTTATGGGA
>NZ_VTZO01000079.1:0-5309 GCF_008369545.1 Pseudocitrobacter sp. 73
TCTCCCGGCGCACACTGTATGCATATACAGTATAAAGAGGTAAATCTGATGCCACGACGCTATGAAATTGACGCTGCCTGGCGTGCGGCCATCACCCGCGAACAGGATGGCCGTCAGACCGTCACGACCGCTGCCTTTGTCCGGGAACTGCACAAGTTCAATTGGCACTGGACGCCCCGCCAGGCTAACCAGTGGATAGAAACGTATGTGACGGTATTCCGGGACGTCTCCCCCAACGAGGGAGAAAACCGTACGTTCCAGCTGTTTAACCCGAACGGAGGGCGCTGATATGGGGTTTCCTTCACCGGCAATGGATTACCAGGAAAGCCGCCTCTCGCTGGACAGCTACTGTAAAACCGGGCGTCCGGGCGTATTCCTGTTCCGCAGCGATTGCACCTCATTCCGGGAGGGTATCAGGCAGGGCTCGCTGCTAATTGTAGATTTTGGAGGTACGCCGGTTGATGGTTCTCTGGTGCTATGTGTCCTGGAAGAACAATTCAGGCTTATGCGGTTACGGTTGTACCCTCAACGGTGTCTCCAGGAACTGGATAAGCTGGATCAAATCCGGGCGTTGCCAGAAGATGACGAGGAAGGGCTGGAGATCAGGGGAGTAATTACGCACATCGTTACGGACGCGCGAACAGGGGAATTTGTGGATCTGCCAATACTCTAGAAAGGAAAAAGTACATTAATCGTACCTAACACATACGATTAATGTACTTTAAATGTATGTTTTTTGTATCTTTTCATTCAACATTTTATGGCTGACTTACTGGCTTAGCCTAAGGTAAACCAAGCTCAGAGTGATAATTAACCAGTGTTGAAAAACGGTAATCCGAACTTTTAAGAATGTTAGTATCGCCCTTCAGAACGGCTTTTATGTACTTTTCAACATACTTAGTAAATTGTTTAGTGATGTGTTCTTGCTTGCCTTGCAACTTCTTACCTGCATCTTTTGATCTAAGCACAAACACATTATTAGTTACGTGTTCCGATTTTCTTATAAGCAAGGCTTTTGAGTAGTCTAACCCCATACCTTTGATGCTCTTGTCTCGTCCGCGGTTAACCTCGAGAATGAAACTGGCATCATGTTTGATGTTAGAACGAACAGGTATGGCAAAAGTTAAATCACCTATGGCAATCTGCACGATACCATGACCGCGAACTTTACCATCATGTGACATCCACTCGTTTGCTTCTGCGCTAAAGTCTAACGCCTGAATAACTATTGGGTTATCGATATAGAAAGATTCGTCTAGCTTCTTAAGTTCCATATGCACCTTGCCAGATACAAAAAAACCCCGACGTAGTCGAGGTTTTTAGGGTAGTTATTACTGGAATTTGGGTTTTTTACGTGGGGATGTTCCTACCGCCACAACAAACAAGGAATTTGGGTTTTTTACGTGGGGATGTTCCTACCGCCACAAACTACAGTTACAAGATACATCACTTAGTAGTGATAGTCAAACCTATCCTAGCGACTATCAGGAACCTACAGATAGAAGTAACCGGCTTAACTAGTTAGTTATGGAATGTTTGAAAAGCTACGGTGCTTTTAAATTGATGTATAGATAGCTTCTGAACAGTACAACATACAGCTGAGCCAAGCATCTACTTAGATGCTATCAAGTACTTCGTTGAGTGTTTCTTCATCCCAATTGAACTCACGGCTTGAGCCACGCTGAGCGTTCAATTGTTGCCCTGTGTTCAATTTACTCATCTTACGAATGCTACTAACCACCGTTGCTTGATGGACTTTTGCAGCTTTAACTTCAACCACTTAAATCCTAGCAAAAAACTCACGAGAACCTGTTACGTAGTAAGTGTTAGCTCTCTTTGCCGGATCAAAACTGTCTTCATTTCCTTTATCAACGCGATTTATAAGCCCGACAGCGATGAGGAAGCTGTAAGTGCTCGGGATCTCTTTTTCAGGGATACCGGTTGCTTTGTTTATTGTTTCAAATGATGCATAGGTTCCTTCTGTAGTGTTATCACGAGCAAAGCATATATAGAGGTAGAATTTCATTGCGTATAGCTCAATCTTCCTGCGCAGTTTGAATCTATGAAATGGGACTATCTCTCCAGCTGTTCCTAGAACTTTTCGAAGAGGCACTTTACACCAACCGCCACCGCCAGGAACGTAACCTACAATTTCATAAAAGCAACGCTTACCCTCGCGATACCGTTTGATGAGGCCTGCCCGCTCCAAAACCTCAACACCTGCTGTTATCAATGCTCGACTCAATCCTGTAAGAGCTCTAAACCGATTAAAGGTAGCCGTAGAAACGTAACGGTTAATTTTCATATCGTAAGCGCCTCGCATTTCTACAAATTCAAGGCTCATAGCTATTGAATAGTAGATCTGTAGAGCTGCAATTTTTGCAGCTGGAGCACCCAGCTGGTCATTACTCCACTTAAACTCCCTCAAGCCTTCATTCCTCATCCATGTAGAGGGCATCTTGAACCAAGCACTTCTAATCATTTGGAACCACCTTCCCTTAAGAACAATACAAAGGCTGCCAAGAAAGCAACCAAAACCGCAGCGCTGAGAAATAGAGGCACCAACTTATCAGCGACCTTTGCCAATTCCATCAATGCATAAAACCAGAAATAGACCTCATTCATAAATCACCTCCTGTCGTGTTGAGACAAATTCTAATTGTTCCTTGATAATTCTATCTAGATAGAGGTGACAGCAACTTAATAAAAAATTGTATTTTTTTCTTTATTTATTATATACATACAGTATTTAAACACAGTTCATAGGGGTTAATAATCGGTTCATGAACAGGTCTCTTTTTGCAGAAAACAGGTCTATTTAACATATTGTACCTTTTGCGCACCACGCGATCAGGGTTCGTCCTGAAATGCCCTTCAACCTCCTAAAAGATCACCTTTTTAGAGTCATTTACGGCTATTTTTTTTGTTGCTAATTTGTTAACAAAATCGAGATTCCGGTTTCGCTTCGATTTTACGTCAAAAGCCTCCTTTTTAGTGATTACGGTGTGTTACGGTGTCACGTCATTTATAGCAAAGGTCTTCTGATCAAAACCTGCGTTCCTGATGGCAACACAGTATCGAGTGTAAATCCTCGCCTCTTGAGCATGTCGGCCATTTGTGACGAAGATGAGAAACATCTGGCTTCAAGTGGATGTTTGGCAAAAAGGTGGAGAAAGTCAGACAGGAATTGTGAAGCGATACCATCCCCTCGAAACTTTGCTCCTACTCCAAAAGCCTTTATCTCAAGAAATAAAAATCCATTTGGGGCAGCCTGTGTCTGGAACCAGATATAACCAACAGGCTTATCTGTATGAAGCTCGGCTAGAATGTAAATGTAGTCGGCCATTTCCGTACCTGACTCAATCATCGAAATAGTTTTTCTAAGGCTCTCTACAAGCCCGTTAAATGATACCGGGTCTAGTAATTCCTTCGCATAATGTCCTGCCCGCGCTCCTTCCTTAAGTTCATCTGTTATAAATTGAAGGTCATCCAGTTTTATACCTCTTGAATACAACTCAATCATTGGTAACAACTCCTAGTAATCTGAAAATGACGTAATCCGATACCTAACATAACTCTACTTGAAGACAACAACCAGAAAAAAAAAGGGATAAACATACTAAAAATGTACATTTTTAGTATTTTTTTCACATTGATATTGTACATAATCTTAACGGGTGTATGATGTACACATTGCATACCTAAAATGCACATTAAAAGGATGGTTAAGATATGAATAAAGAACATAACCCGTATGCTGGTAAAATCATCGTGGTCTCTATCCCAAAAGGCGGGGTGGGTAAATCAGCGCTAAGTATGAATATTGCGCCAGATGTCGATCCAGATGTGTTTTATGACGCTGACCTGATACCAGCAATTACCACGTTCAATAACTTCAGGGAGGATGATAAAAAATGGAACGTAATAAGGCTGAAGAACGGTGTTGATAGCGCTGAAAAATTTGCAGCGGACTTGATGGATGCTAAAGAGAAAGGTTTAACGGTGCTGGTCGATTGTGGTGGTTTTGACTCTGCAATCACACGAACAGCAGTTGCCGCCGCTGATTTAATACTTTCTCCTTTCCATGATGATCCTTCGGATATTCTAGGCCTGATTGAATTTAGCCAGGTATTGGAAGAAATCTCAATCAAAATGGGCAAAACACTTAAGGCTCATATCGTGATGAATAAAGTGCATCCGTCGCGAAGCAACTTCCGCGACCTGGACGATTATTTGAAGCAGTTCAGTAACCTTGAACGCCTCGATACTGCAATCCCACTTGATAAGAGTATTCCAGCAAAATTTGGTGAAGGTCTTGGTATTGTTGAACACCTCACTACACGCCACGGGCGAGCTGGAAATGCCATGCGCTCATTGTTTCTTGATATGAGAAAAGCATTGGACGAAGTACAGTAAAAACATATAATAAGTACATATTATGTACATAATAAATACCAAATAGGTGCAAAATGAGTACAAAAAAAGATATGTTAAATCGACTTTCCGGTGTTGCTAAAAGTGCACCGCTTCAGGAAAGTTCTTCAGAGTATGAGTCCACCGGCCAGCTCGACAAAACCGAAGCGAAAGGTAAAAAGTCTAAGCCGGTTCGCAAGGCTAAGAATCTCCAGATACCGGCGGATTTGTGGGAGGCATACGAAACCATCAAGAGCAACAACACAACCTCACTTCTAATGACGGGTTACATTCTGGAAGCATTCAGGGAAAAACTGGCGAGAGACGGGGCGTTTGATAAAAATTAACCGCTTAAATATACATTTAATGTACATTAACAATACCTAAAGAGCACATAAAAAGTACTTTTTAGGTGTTTCATACAATATGTTAATCAGTTCTGAGGTCGGAAGAATGACAGTGAAAAACCAGGAACTTATAGCGGCGGGTTTTTATCTGATAACGTGTCTTATATGATTCTCAGGTACCAGGCAAAACTAACCTCCTTGCATAATCAAGCACATAATTAATGGTGTACCCTGAGAACAGCTGTGCCGGTGAAGGGCTTTGGAGGCAATGCCGGTAATCCGGCTAAAGACAATCACAGTCCGAGGCATTTACCTGGGCAGACATTCAGCAACTCAAACAGAGGTGGGTTTACGGAAACCCTCCTCTGTGAGCCCCTAAAGTCTGAAACTTCGCTTCAAGCTCAAGTATTCTGAGACACATCTGCTCAATAAGGGGGCCGCTTGGAAAACGGAATCTATGGTCACTCCCGTTTTTGCAACACCGATTTTGACGACAAGTTGGCTTGCTTGAATCTATCCGGCGTCTGAATGGGATTTTATTCCCGCGCC